>JAGWYX010000031.1 GCA_018969165.1 Verrucomicrobiota bacterium | reverse complement strand
GCGCGAGGCGGAAACCGAAAGCCCGGTTCGCGCGCTGGCCTTTTCGCCGGATAACCTGACCCTGGCGACCGCGGGAGACGACCGACTGGTGCACACCTGGAGCGCCGCGAACGGTCGGGGATTCGAGACGTTCGGCGGACACCGCGGCACGGTGTTGGGGTTGGCATTTATTGCGGAGGACGCGGTGGCTTCGGTTGGGGCGGACACTAACGGGATGCTCTGGGACACCGAATCGGCCTGGGTCCTGGAGCGGACCATTGGCACCGGGGACGCTTCCTCGCCGTTGGTGGACCGGGTGCTGGCGGTGGCGTTCAGCCCGGACGGAGCCTGGCTGGCGACCGGCGGCGGCGTTCCCTCGCGCAGCGGAGAACTCAAGCTCTGGCGCGTGGCCGATGGCACCCTGGTCCGCGAGTTCCAGGACGCGCACAGCGACACCGTGTTCAGTGTGAGTTTCGCCGCCGACGGAATGCATCTGGCCTCGGGCGCAGCCGACAAGTTCGTCAAAGTCTTCGATCTCACCGACGGGAGATTGGCAAAGACGTTTGAAGGCCATACGGGCCACGTCCTCGGCGTGAGTTGGGAGCGGAACGGCCGGGTTCTGGCCAGTTGCGGCGCGGACAAGGTGATTAAAGTTTGGAACCTGGCCAGCGGACAACAGCAGCAGACGATCGGCGGATTCGACAAGGAGGTGACTTCCATTCATTTCATTGGCGCCAGCAACCAAATGCTCGTCAGCGCCGGCGATCACCAGGTCCGCATCGTGCGCCAAGACGGCAGTCGGGTCCGCCGTTTCGATGCCGGGAATGATTTCCTGGAGTCGGCCGCGATCACCCCAGACGGGTTGACGGTGATCGCCGGCGGACCGGCGGGTCGATTGCGGGTTTGGGATGGTGGCAATGGCCGGTTGCTCCAGAGTTTTGACCCGCCGAAACCGGGCGTGCCCGTGCGGCTGACCCGCGAGTGACCCACGCGTCCCACGGCGCCGCGCGCCCCTCAGTGCCGGCCGGCGTCACCGCCGCCAATCTTGGGCTTGTTCTTCCACGGCATGTCGGGGAGTTTTGGCGGAGACGGTTTGGGCTTGGCCAGCTCCAGCTCCGGGTTGGGCGGAGGACTCGGCTGGGCCGCTCCGGCCGTTTTCCAGGAGGCGATCCGGGCCTGCAGACCGTGGTGCTCGGCCTTTTGTTTGTCGCCGCTCTTGAGGTAGAAGAGCGAGAGGTTGGTGTGGACCAGTTGTTCGTCAGGCCGGAGGGCTTCCGCGCGATGCCCTTCGAGAATCGCGGCCGCGTAGTCGCCCTTTCGGTAAAACGCCATCCCCAGTGACAGTCGGGCGTCGAAATACGCCGGGTCTTCGGCCAGGATCGCCTGCAGCCGGGCGATCGCCCCGTCGTAATCGCCGGTGCTGAAGGCGAACATCGCCTCGTCGTAGCGTTCCTCAAAAGTCGCCATAATCACTATCATCATCCCGGCCACCGAGCGCGCCCATCCTCTCGAGCCGGCCTCGAGCCGGGTCGGGCTTCCTCGATCAGCACCGGTCCGCTCGGCGCGTTCTGGCCGGTCATGCTCCAGGAACGCGGACCGGGCGTCGTCGAAAACTTGACTTGGGTGCCATTCGCCCCAACCCTCAGCCAAGCTATCGCAGGATAGCGGCGGCGCGCAAGCCGGGACGACCGCCAGTCAACGCCAGCCATGAGCCTGGAAATCAGAATCGTATCGACCGATTTCGACGGCACGCTTTACGCGGAGTTCGAGACCCCGCCGGTGCCGCACGACCTGCAGTCGCTCATCGGCCAACTCCAGCGCAGCGGGACGTGCTGGGTCATCAACACCGGCCGCGAGCTGGACAGCCTCGTCGATATGCTCGAACGGGCGCGCCTGACGATCCAGCCCGATTACGTCGTGGCCGTCGAACGCGAAATTTTCCAGCGCCAGGACCGGCGCTTCGTCGGGTTGGAGGAGTGGAACCGAAACTGTCGGCAGGCGCACGAGTGTCTCTTCGAGCGGGTGAGCACCGACCTGCCGCGGATCATCGATTGGTTGAACACGCAATACACCGCGACGATTTATGCGGATGCCTACTCGCCGTTCTGCCTGCTGGCCCGAAACAACGACGAGGCCGACGCCATCCAGGAATACCTCGACGCCTATTGCCGGCTGGTTCCCAAACTGACCCTGGTCCGCAATGACGTCTATGCCCGGCTCAGCCACGCCGATTACAACAAAGGCACCGCGTTGGCTGAAATCACCCGCCAGCTCGGCGCCAGCCCGGACACGGTGTTCGCCGCCGGCGACCAATTCAACGACCTGCCCATGCTTTCCATCCAATACGCCCGCTGCCTGGCCGCCCCCGCCAATGCCATCCCGGCCGTCAAAGCAGCCGTGCTCCGCCAGCAGGGCTACATCAGCGACCAACCCTGGGGCCACGGCGTCGCCCGCGGCCTCGAACATTTCCTGGCCGGGTCCCGGGCCGTGAGCTACCGGCTGGACTACAACCGGTGACCTCGCCTTCGGCCGGACCCGCTCCCGGCGGGCGGCGGTGTCTCGCCCAGGCGACGGAATTGAGGGCGGCCCCTCCCACCGCAATCAACGGTAAAAAATGGTGGCGCTCTTATAACTTACGCTAACACGGCCCGATACGGGTTGCGGCGCGGACCCGGCGACTCAAACGTAAGCGACTTGGGCCACGCAAGATGCGCAAGAGGTTTAGCGTTTGACACCGGGCCGGGCAATGCTAGTGTGGGATGGCACTTGGCGCCATCAGAAGTTTTGTTTGGCGTTCGATCAAGTGAGGGGTTTTGATTAGCCATATTGATTATTGAAAATTCATGAGTGATCTATCGACCGTGTCTTCGGCCCCCGGCGGTGCGCCCAAGGTTGCACGGATTTCTGAAGTCGTCATTCGCATCGCCGGCAACTCCCAGGACGGTATTCAGGCCATCGGCGGTTTCCTGGCCCGATTGGCCGGACGCTCGGAACAGGAGGTCATGACCTTCATGACCATCCCTTCCACCATCTCGGGTGGCCCCTCGATCTTCCAGGTCCGCGTCGGCACCGGGGAGGTCCTCAGCTCGGGGGACGAGGCCGATCTGCTGGTCGCCTTCTACCAACACTCCTACGAAGACCATATCAACTCCCTCCGCAAAGGCGGGCTGGTCCTCTACGACAGCGACCACGTCGAGCCCAAACCCGAGTGGCAGACCGACTACCGCCACCTCAGCGTGCCCATCTCCAGCCTGACGGTCGAGGCCATCGGCGGCACCGCCAAGGACAAAGGTAAAAATATCTTCACCCTCGGGTTGCTGGCCAAGATGTTCGCCCTGGAGGTGCCCAAGCTCGAGCGCCTCATCGCCGAGCGCTTCGGCGGCAAGGACCAGAGCGTCCTCAACAACGCCCTGACCGCCTTCCACGCCGGCTACAATTATTCCCTGGAAGGGGTGATCGAGACCTTCTGCTTTGCCGAGAGCCGCAAACGCGCCGCCAAACAAGTCGTCATGAACGGCAACGAGGCCCTGGCCTACGGCCTGATCGCCGCCGGCGTGCGCTTCGGCGCCGGCTACCCCATCACCCCCTGGTCGGACATCATGGAAACCCTCCGTCGGGAGCTGCCCAAATTCGGCGGCACCTTCGTGCAGTGCGAGGATGAAATTGCCTCGATCGCCACCGCCATCGGCGCCAGCTACGCCGGGCGCGTCGCCGTCACCGGCTCCAGCGGCCCCGGCATCTCGCTCAAGTCCGAGGCGCTGGGCTGGGCGGTCATGGCCGAGATTCCGCTGGTGATCGTGGATATTCAGCGCGGCGGTCCCTCGACGGGCATGCCTACCAGCGTCGAGCAATCCGACCTCAACCTGGCGGTTTATGGCAGCCACGGCGACAGCCCGCGCGTGGTCATGGCCCCGGCCAATGTCGGCGACGCCTTCACCACCGCGATCGAGGCGGTCAATATCGCCCGCAAGTTCAACGTCCCGGTGATCATCCTCAGCGATCAGGCGATCGCCACGCGGATCGAGGCCTTTGCCGAGCCGGAACTGGAAAAGGTATGCCAGGATATCTCCCCGGATTTCACCCCGGTGCCCACCCACAAACCCTACGACCTGAACGCCCCGGACAGCGTGGCCCACCATGTCCCCCCGGGCACCCGCATCCTCGATGGCAAATACCCGGTGGCCACCGGCCTGGAGCACGACGAATACGGGCATCCGACCGGCTCGCCGCGGCTGCACCTGGCGATGACCGCCAAGCGCCGACGCAAGCTGCAGGCCCTGGCCGCGACCTTGCCCACCCCGCCCATCTACGGCCCGCCGGAAGGCAACGTCCTGCTCGTCGGCTGGGGCTCCTCCCAGGGCCCGATGAAGGAGGCCGTGGACCGCGCACGGGCCGCGGGCGACAGCATCTCCTGTCTGACCATCCGCCACATCCACCCGTTGCCCAACGGCCTGGAAAACCTCTTCGCCGGATTCAACCACGTCTTTGTCGTCGAGTTGAACGACTCGGGCATCTATGGCTACGGCCAACTCGCCGGCATCTTGCGCGCCCGCTTCGTGGACCCGAAGATTCGCGGCATCAACAAGACCGACGGCCTGACCTTCAAAGTGAAGGAAATCCTGGCTCAGATCCAGGAGCGCCTGGCCGAAACCACCGCGCAGAACTGAACCCAAACTTCCCTTCCCCGATTTATGAGCTCTCCCCTCACCGAAACCGCTCCGGAGCGCGGCGCCAACCCCGCTGGCCCCCTGCCCGAGTCCGACCGCAAACCCCTCACGAAAAAGGAACTCGCCGCCGATCACCCGACCTGGTGCCCCGGCTGCGGGGATTTCTCCGTGCTGGCCCTCTACTTCAAGCTGATCGAGAAGCGCAAGCTCTGGCACGAGAAAATCGCCACCGTCGCCGGCATCGGCTGCTCCAGCCGGTTCCCCTACTTCGTCCAGGCCCACGGCGTCCACTTCATCCACGGCCGCGCCTTGCCGTTCGCCACCGGCATTTCCCTGAGCCGACCCGACCTGCACGTGTTCGTGTTCGGCGGTGACGGCGACGGCTTCTCCATCGGCGGCAACCACGTCAATCACACCGCACGCAAAAACGTCAAGATGACCTACGTCATCATGGACAATTTCGTCTATGGGCTGACCAAGAAGCAGACCTCACCCACCTCGCCCATCGGTTTCAAGAGCAAAACCGATACCTGGGGCGCGGTGGATCGCCCGATCAACCCGATGAAACAGTTGATCTCGGCCGGAGCGACCTTCGTCGCGCGCGCCACCCACACCAACCCCAATCACCTGCTCCAGATCATGGAAGCGGCGATGGACCACGACGGCTTCAGCGTGATCGAGTGCTTGAGCGAGTGCGTCGAGTTCTACGAAGGGGCCTTCGACGCCGCCAACCCGCGCAAGGGCGGCGTGTTCAACCCGGTCCCCGCCGACCACGACATCACCGACGAAGCAGCGGCCTACAAATTGGCCGACGCGCCGTTCCCGGGTCATTTCGGCATCTTCTACCAGGCCAAGCGTCCGACCAAGAACGCGCTCGAAGCCGGCATCAACGCCAAGGCCCTCGAACGCGTCAATGGCGCCAAACCCTGGCAGATTCTGCAACAGAGCTTCGATAAGATGAAATAGCCGCGGGCGGCGGACCGCGCGCCCCGGCCGCCCGAATCCGGCCTCCGGGTCAAACCCGGCGCGATGAGTCCGTGCCGGAGACGCAGCGTCGCTTGATTCCAGCGAGCAATGGGCGACAATTCCGCTGTGATACCCGCTCCATCACCTCCGCCTCGGCGCGGCGCCGCAGGCAACCCCCCCAACCGCTTCGAACGCGTCGCCCTGGAACGCGACGCCGACTGGGACCCCGCCCAGGATCCGTTGCCCGCCACCCGGTTCCTGAAGGACCGTTCGCAGACTATCATCAGCTATAATGACAGTCCCGATGTCGGCTTCGCGGCCAGCGTCAATCCCTACCGCGGTTGCGAGCACGGCTGCGCCTATTGCTACGCCCGGCCCACCCACGAATACCTCGGCTTCTCCGCCGGACTGGATTTCGAAACCAAAATCCTGGTCAAAGCGGACGCACCGCAGTTGCTCCGCCGCGAGCTGTCCTCGCCCGGCTGGAAACCGCAGATCATCGCCCTGAGCGGCGTCACCGACTGCTATCAACCGATCGAGCGCCGCCTGCAACTGACCCGCCGCTGCCTGGCCGTGCTGGCGGAGTTCCGCAACCCGGTCACGATCGTGACCAAGAACCTCCTGGTCACACGTGACCTCGATTGGCTTGCCGACTTGGCCCGCTACCAGGCCGCCGCCGTCTTCATCTCGATCACCACCCTGGACCCGGATCTGCGCCACCTCCTGGAACCGCGCACCTCGCCGCCGACCGCGCGCTTGTCCGCCATCGAACGCCTCGCTCACGCTAAAATCCCTGTCGGGCTACTCCTCGCGCCGGTCATCCCAGCCCTGACCGACCATGAGATCCCCGCCATCCTGAAAGCCGCCGCCGCTGCCGGGGCGAAGTTCGCCGGCTACACGACGCTGCGACTCCCCTACGCCGTCGCCCCCCTGTTCGAAGACTGGTTGACGCGCCACTTCCCAGAACGAAAAGACAAGGTGCTCCACCGCGTCCGCGATTTGCGCGATGGACAATTGAATGATGCCCGCTTTGGCTCCCGCATGCGCGGCGAAGGCATCTTCGCCGAACAGATTGAACGGATTTTCACCGTGGCGCGACGCAAAGTCGGACTGGCCGGGAATGGCCCAAACCTGTCCCCCGCCGCCTTCCGTCGGCCCGCAGACGCGCAGATGGAATTCACGCTGCCTCCCTGACCACGCGCCTTCCCGCATGAAATGGAACCATGAACCCGGTAGGGCGGCGCCGTCCCGGCGCGCCGTCGTCAAAACCGCCAGCGGCGCGGCCGGAGCCCGCAGCCCTGCCGAATATCGGCTCTTGGGAAGCCGCCTTGCGCGATGGCTCATGCAACCAGACCATGAACCAGCACGCAATCGGACCGCGGCTTGTCCCAAGCCGCAGCGCGTGCCGGGCCGCTGCGGATTGAGGACAACCCGCAGTCCAGCTCATGCGAAGATCGCCTCTGCCGGCCGGCGCGCCGCCCGGATCAAAAGTGTGAATGTGCGGGACTGACCCCTATGACCGCCCCGCTCCTCCACTGGGTACTCCAGCGCTACCCCGCTACCCCAAAGAGCCGCGCCAAACAATGGATTCTCGCCGGACGCGTACGGGTCCACGGCGCCATCCTCCGCCAGCCCCACCAGCCCATCCCGGACCCCGGCGACGCCCTCGATTTGCTCGACCGACACGTCCGCACCCTGGACTGCGGCGCCGGCTGGCAAATCCATCCGCGCCTCGCCTTGCTCCACCTGGATGCCGCCCTGGCCGTCGTCAACAAGGGCCCCGGCCTCATCGCCGTGCCGGCGCCCGACGCCAGACTGTCGGCCCTGAGCATCCTCGCCGATTTCCTGGCCGGCCGCCTCAAAGCCCGCGACCGGAGCGTCGCCGGCAAATCGTTGCCGGCCGTGTACCGCGACCTCCAACCCCTGCCGGTGCATCGCCTCGACAAACACACCAGCGGAGTCTTTTGCCTGGCAATGAATCCCGCGGCCCGCCGGCACCTCATCGAACAGTTGAAGACGCATTCCATGCGACGGGAGTACGTCGCGTTCGTCGAAGGCCGGCCCGCCGCGCCGCAGGGCACCTGGCGACATTGGCTGGAATTGAGCGCCGACGAAATGCGCCAGCGGATCGTAGCCAGGACCAAGGACGCCGCCGGCAACGCCGAGGAGGCCATCACCCATTACCAGGTCCTCGCCGAATACCCCCTGGCCGGCGGACGCGGCTGCGTCACCAAATTGCGGCTCCGGCTCGAGACCGGCCGCAAACATCAAATCCGCGTCCAGGCCGCCCACGCCGGGTTGCCGTTGATCGGCGACCGCGCCTACCACCCGGGCTATCGCGCGCGGCACGGCGCCGGCGGGCGGGTGGATTTTTCCCGGCAGGCGCTCCACGCGGAGTCACTTGCTTTGGAACACCCGGCCCGGCCGGGCACGCGCCTGACCTGGACCGCACCGTTGCCCGATGACCTCCGCCGGCTCGAAACCGCCCTCAAAGCCGGGCGCATCTGAGGGCCTCGCCCGGGAGCCGGGGTGCCAGTTTCATATCGTCAAATCAAGATGCGTTGATTTTTTATTTGCAAGCCCCGCCCGCTGCGGTTACTTTCTGGGCGTCTTGTCGCCTGGACCGGTCCCGGCCGCGTCCGCCGGAGCCCGTGGCGACCGCAGAAAACGTCAACGACCGTGGACCGTAACCTACCGCCGCCAACCGCTCGCGCGCCGCAGTTGGAACAGCTCCTGCGCCAGCGCATCGTGCTCCTCGACGGCGCGATGGGCACCATGATCCAGGCGCATCACCTGGACGAAGCGGGTTACCGCGGCGAGCGCTTCCGGGATTGGCCGCGCGATCTCAAAGGCAACAACGACCTGCTCGCCCTGACCCGGCCGCGAATCATCGAGAACATCCATCGCCAATACCTCGAAGCCGGCGCCGATGTCCTCGAGACCAACACCTTCAATTCGACCCGGATCGCCCTGGCCGATTACGGGATGCACGAACTGGTCCGCGAGCTGAATCTGGCCGCCGCCCGCTGCGCCCGCCAGGCGGTGCAAGCCGTCGAGGCCGCTCAACCGGATCGAGTCTGCTTCGTCGCCGGCGCGATCGGTCCCACCAACCGCACGACCTCGATCTCACCGGACGTCAACAACCCGGCCTACCGCGCCGTCACGTTCGATCAACTGGTCGAAGCTTACTCCGAACAGGTCGCCGCGCTGCTGGAGGGCGGCGTGGACGCGCTGCTGGTCGAGACCATCTTCGACACGCTCAACGCGAAGGCCGCGTTTTTCGCCATCGAGCAGTGTTTCGATCGCCTGGGTCGCCGGGTGCCGCTCCTGGCGTCAGTCACGTTCGTCCAGGCCGGCAACAACCGCACGCTCACCGGCCAGACGGTCGAGGCGTTTTGGAACTCGGTATCGCACGTGCCCCTGCTCAGCGTCGGGATCAACTGCGCACTCGGCCCGAAGGAAATGCGGCCGTTGCTCGAGGAACTCGCCCGGCTCGCGCCGATCTACATCAGTTGCTACCCGAACGCCGGCCTGCCCAATCCGCTCCTGCCGACCGGCTTTCCCGAGACCCCCGAGTCGCTGGCGCCGCAGTTGCGCGAGTTCGCCGCCAACGGCTGGCTCAACATCGTCGGCGGCTGCTGCGGCACCACGCCCGCCCATATCCAGCTCCTGGCCGACGCCGTCCGAGGCTTGCCCCCGCGCGTCCCGCCAAAGGTCGAGCCCTACCTGCGCCTCAGCGGGCTCGAAGCCCTGACCATCCGACCCGAGACCAATTTCGTCAACATCGGCGAGCGCACCAACGTCACCGGCTCGCCCAAGTTCGCCAAGCTCATCCTGGCCGGTCAATTCGAGGAGGCGCTGGCCATCGCCAAACAGCAGGTCGAGAACGGCGCGCAACTGATCGACGTGAACATGGACGAGGGGATGCTCGACTCCGAGAAGGCGATGACGACCTTCCTGCACCTGGTCGCCTCGGAGCCGGACATCGCGCGCGTGCCGGTGATGATCGACAGCTCGAAATGGTCCGTGATCGAGGCGGGCTTGAAATGTCTCCAGGGCAAAGGCGTGGTGAACTCGATCAGCCTGAAAGAAGGCGAGGCGAAATTCATCGCGCAGGCCCGGCTGGTCCGCCGCTACGGCGCGGCCGTCATCGTGATGGCTTTCGACGAGCAAGGTCAGGCCGACTCGTTCGAGCGCAAGCTCCAGGTCTGCCGCCGGTCCTACGACCTCCTGACCCGCCAGGTCGGGTTCCCGCCGCAGGACATCATTTTCGACCCGAACATCCTCACGGTGGCCACCGGCATGGAGGAACACGCCAACTACGCGGTCGATTTCATCAAGGCCACCCGCTGGATCAAGGAAAACCTGCCGCACGCCAAGGTCAGCGGCGGCGTCAGCAACATCTCGTTTTCGTTCCGCGGCAACAACGTCGTCCGCGAGGCGATGCACGCCGCCTTCCTCTATCACGCCATTCGCGCCGGGCTGGACATGGGCATCGTCAACGCCGGCATGCTCGAAGTCTATGAGGAAATCCCCAAGGACCTCCTCGAATTGGTCGAGGACGTCCTGCTCAACCGCCGGCCCGACGCCACCGAGCGCCTCGTCAAGTTCGCCGACTCGGTCAAGCAAAAGGGCAAGGCCGAGGTCGTCGAGGACGCCTGGCGCCAGGGCACGGTCGAGGAACGCCTCAGCCACGCCCTGGTCAAGGGGATCGTTGATTTCATCGAGGCGGACACCGAGGAGGCGCGGCGGAAATACGTCAAACCGCTGGCGGTGATCGAAGGGCCGTTGATGGCCGGCATGAATGTCGTCGGCGACCTGTTCGGCTCGGGCAAGATGTTTTTGCCGCAGGTCGTCAAGAGCGCGCGGGTGATGAAAAAGGCGGTCGCCTACCTGTTGCCGTTCATGGAAACGGAAAAGCAAGCCGGCGGCGGCGGGCGCGCCCAGGGCCGCATCCTGCTCGCCACGGTCAAGGGCGACGTGCATGACATCGGCAAAAACATCGTCGGCGTCGTGCTCGGCTGCAATAACTACGAGGTCCTCGACCTCGGCGTCATGGTCCCGTGCGAAAAAATCCTTCAGACCGCCCGCGAGCAAGACGTGGACCTGATCGGCGTCAGCGGCTTGATCACGCCGTCGCTGGACGAGATGGCCCATGTCGCCAAGGAAATGCAACGCGAAGGGTTCACCACGCCGCTGCTGATCGGCGGGGCCACGACCAGCCGCGCCCACACCGCCGTCAAGATCGCCCCCGGCTACCGGCAACCGGTGATCCATGTCCTGGACGCCTCCCGCGCCGTCGGCGTGGTCGGCCAGCTCGTGAACCCGGACCTGAAACCGGGTTTCATCGACAAGAACCGCCGCGAGCAGGAATCGCTCCGCGAGGAGCACCTGGGCAAGCAACCTGGCAAACCGCTGTTAACGCTCCAACAGGCCCGCGCCCGACGCACCCCGATTGATTGGAAGAATTACACCCCGCCGAAACCCGCCTTCACCGGCGTGCGCGTCCTGCGCGATTTCCCGCTCGACCAGATCGTTCCGTTCATCGACTGGTCGCCGTTTTTCCACACCTGGGAGTTGCGCGGCCGTTACCCGGCGATCTTCGACGACCCGAACGTCGGCAGCAAAGCCCGCGAGCTGTTCGATGACGCCCAGAAGCTCCTGGGCGAAATCATCGGCCGCCGCTTGCTCCAGGCGCATGGCGTTTACGGCCTGTTCCCGGCCAACAGCACCGGCGACGACGTCGACCTGTACGCCGACGAATCGCGCCAGCGCCTCCTGGCCACCTTCCATTTTTTACGCCAGCAGATGGACAAACCGGCCGGCCAATTCAATCATTGCCTGGCCGACTTCACCGCCCCGAAATCGGTCCCTCCTCTTTCCCTCGCCGACCACCTCGGCGCCTTCGCCGTCACCGCCGGCCACGGCGTGGAGGAACTCTGCAAAGAGTTCGAGCGCGACCACGACGACTACAATTCGATCCTCACCAAGGCGCTGGCGGACCGGCTGGCCGAGGCCTTCGCCGAATGCCTGCACAAACGCGTCCGCCAAGAATGGGGTTACGGACAGGGCGAAATCCTGACGCACGAGGACCTGATTCGCGAACGGTATCGCGGCATCCGCCCCGCCGCCGGTTATCCCGCTTGCCCGGATCACACGGAGAAATTCACCCTCTGGCAACTCCTGGACGTCGAGCGGCACGCCGGGATCAAGCTGACCGAAAGCGGCGCCATGTGGCCCGCCAGCAGTGTCAGCGGCCTCTACTTCGCCCATCCGGAGGCGAAATATTTCGCGGTGGGCAAGCTCGACCGCGACCAGGTCCTGGATTACCACCGGCGCAAGTCGATGGACCTTCGCGTCGTCGAGCGCTGGCTGTCGCCCTACCTGAACTACGATCCCGACCAGGCGCCGGCAACCACGGCGGCGACGACGGCGACGCGACCGGCCTTGCCGGCGGCCTGCGGGTGTGGTGCAGGCCCCGGCGCCGGTGAATAACTTCCGCTTGCGCCGAGCCTCGAACTGTGCGAGCCAACTCCTTGGCGAAGCAAGAGCACGGGTCCAAGTACCGGCTTGGAGACCTTTGCGCCGGGGCGTCAGGACATCGTCCTACGAGGACTCACTCCGTAACGGAGTCGCTCACTTGTGAGCGCTGCTTACTGACCAGACCCTGGGATAGAATACAGTTTGTGGCGTCGCTTTTGGCTTCTGGCTAGGCGCCAGACCGGGAGTGTATCCCAGCGGTACTCGACCGGTCGCGCAACAACGCCAGCAGCCAAAAGCGGCGCCACCCTCCGGGCCAAGGCCAATTTGCCCTGGGGCGTCGTTGCGCGGGCAGTCGAGTATCGCCGAGGATACCCTCCTACCCGCACGCCTAGCCCCAGGGCAAATTGGCCGCTGGCAAACTGTATTCTCTCCCAGGGTCTGGTCAGTA
>JAGWYX010000866.1 GCA_018969165.1 Verrucomicrobiota bacterium | reverse complement strand
GTGCTGTAACTGCCGCGGTTGATGAAGCCGAGCGCGTCGTCGCCGGCGATGTCGCGCGTGAACCGGATGCAACGCGAGCACATGATGCAGCGCTCGTCATCCAGCACGATCCGCGGGCCGAGATCGACCTGTTTGGGTTTGTGGACCTTGGGTTCGACGAAGCGGCTTTCGGCCTGGCCGTATTGGACCGAGTATTCCTGGAGTTTGCATTCACCGGCCTGGTCGCAAATCGGGCAGTCGAGCGGATGATTGATCAGGAGAAACTCGAGCACGCCTTCGCGCATTTGTTTCACGCCGGGGGTGTTGGTGTAAATCTCCATCCCTGGCCCAATCGGAGTGGCGCAGGCAATGGCCGGCCGCGGCGACTTGGCGATCTTGGGCGTGCCGTCGGGGTTGAGGATCGGTTTGCGGTCGGGGCCGAGCGCCGGGGTGCCGAATTCGACCAGGCACATGCGGCAATTACCGGCGACCGGCAGTTTCGGGTGATAGCAGTAATGGGGCACGTCCACCTGGGCCAGTTCACAGGCCTGGATCATGGTAGTCGGCGACAGTTTGCCGGACCAGTCGGGCGTGAGTTTGGGCACCGTGACCGCCCGGCCGTCCACCTTGACGGTCAGGGTCGGGACCGCCGGCGGCGCGGCCGGTTTTGAATCATTCGTGGTTGCAGTTGGCATGTCAGGGCTAGTGCAGGCGCTCTCTCCAGCTTCCGGGTCGCCGACTCAGGTGGAAGACGGCGACACGGAGGTAGGTCAGTGGCTTCACTTCAACTTGTTTCATGTCCTGCTTTTCGTCCTCCAGACTCACATTCGGTCCGGTCAGCCGGGTCGAAAACCGGCTGCGGCGGAACAGGGTTAGAAATTCAGCGCTCATCCGGAAGATTTCGCCTCTTAATATTCGGGCCATTCGGCAACCTCCGACGCAAGTCCTTCGTCTGCCAATGCTTGTTCGGCTTTCCGATCCAGCTTGGCGCACGCGCGCGCCAAATGCGATTTATCCAGCCGCCCAATTTTTTCGGTCACCGCCTGCCGGACGGCTTCACTTCGGCTCGCAAAAACTCGAGCCCGCACAAGTTTATCCAGCCGATGGAGCAAGGTTTCATCGATTGACACCGCTACCTTGGTTGCACTCATAGGTCTCTCATCATAGTTCCCGTTCGCCGGCGCGTCTATTGTGGACTGGCCGCGATCTTCAACTCCCCCGTCGGTCCCGCGCCGACCTTCGCCCGTCGTTCCTCGTCGGCCGCGCCTTTGGCGACGAACTCGTCCTTGAACTTCGCCACGAAACTCTGGACCGGCCACGAGCAGGCCTCGCCGAACGCGCAGATCGTCCGCCCACCCGGGATGTTATCGGCGATCTTGACCAAGTAATCCGCGTCCTGCTTGCGCCCCTGGCCCTGCGTGAGCCGGTGCAGCGCCTTGGCCATCCAGAGCGAGCCTTCCCGGCACGGCGTGCACTGGCCGCAGCTCTCGTGCGCGTAGAACTCCGAAATGTTCGCCAGCGCCTCGACGATATCTGTCGAGTCGTCCATCACGATGATCGCCCCCGAGCCGGACATGCTGCCGGCGGCGATGATGGTGTCGAAGTCATACGGCAGCTCGAGCATCTCGACCACCTGCTCTGTCTCCTTGCCGTCCGGGCCTCTCTTCTTAAGTTTAAACTTTTCGCCGGCCTTGAACACCTTGGCCGACGAACCTCCCGGGATGACCGCCTTGAGCTTCCGCAGCGGTTGGCCCGGCTCGGGCTCGCGCATCCCGCCGCCGAACGCCGGGTCGTTGATCAACTGGCCGAGGGTCACCTTGCCCACCTCGATTTCGTAGTAGCCGGGCTTTTTCACGTGACCGCTGAGACTGACGATGCGTGTGCCGGTGTTGTTCGGGGTGCCGAGCTTGGCGTATTCGGCGCCGCCCATCGCCACGATATGTTTCACCGCGCAGAGGGTCTCGACGTTGTTGACAATGGTCGGACACTGGTAGAGGCCCAGCACGGCGGGGAAGTACGGCGGTTTGATGCGCGGGTAGGCGCGTTTGCCTTCGAGCGACTCGATCAGGCCGGTTTCCTCGCCGCAAATGTAAGCGCCGGCGCCCCGGTGCACGTAAATCTCCAGGTCGTAGGTCGAGCCGAGGATTTTTTTGCCCAGGAAATTCTTCGCCTTGGCCTCGGCGATCGCGCGGTTCAGGATGCGCGCGCCTTCGGGGAACTCGCCGCGGATGTAGATATAGGCCAGGTGCACATCGTTGGCGTAGCAGGAGAGGATCATCCCTTCGAGCATCTGGTGCGGGTCCTTGTGAAGGAGCTGACGGTCCTTGAAGGTGCCCGGCTCGGATTCATCCGCATTGCAAATCAGGTAAACGGGCTTGCCGCTCTTGCGGTCCACGAACGACCACTTG
>JAGWYX010000030.1 GCA_018969165.1 Verrucomicrobiota bacterium | reverse complement strand
CATTTACTACCGGCGTATCCAGTGGAGTGGCACGACCGCGTCATGGGCGGACAGTAGTTCGCAGCAATTGACCAATTGGGGATCAGCGCCTGAGTACTATGACTTTGATGATGCCACATCCACTTTGCCCTTGGCACCGGAAGGCTCGAGTTGCTCCTACAGTATCGAACTCTACCGCGATGGCAGCAGATTGCAGATGGCCACGATTCGGAATGGGTATCTCTGGACCTGCCAGTACGTCGGACTGAGTGGAACCGGGGGCAGTTATAGTGGGACGGATACGGGGGCCGCAGTGGACCGGTCCGGCATCCAATGGTGGCAGTTGCAGTTGAATTCGTCCGGTACACCGCTGACGTACGTCCGCAGCGGTATGGTTTACGACAGCGCGAGTAGCAACCCTTGGTGGTACTATATGCCCTCGCTGGCTGTGAACTGGCAGAATCAGGCAGTCCTGGGGTTCTCGGGCTCGAGCGCAAACAACTACATCGGCGCTTTTTACACTTGGGTGATGGGCAACGGTGCGACGTTGGGTTCAAATGTGGTTCTGACTAACGGGAGTAGTTGCGCTGCTATTTGGTGGGGTGATTATTCGTTCACGACAGTTGATCCAATGGACAACCAGACCATCTGGACGATCCAGGGATTCGCTAGCAATGAAGGTGGACCGCCGTATTGTTGGTCCGATTGGATTGCCTCGGTGAAGCCAGGGCCATAAGTGCTTGCCAAGAGAGGAAAGCGAAAAATGAAATGCATTGAGTTACCGCGACAAGTTCACCGTGTTCGTCGTGCGGTGATCTTCACTTGCCTGATGGCCGGTGCCGTCGAGGGTTTTAGCCAAGGGGAATTGGGGCAACTTGCGATGGAGAACTACATTGTGCCGCCTGGATCTCCTGCGGGGGCCGTTTACGACGTCGACGGAAAAACTCCTCTGGCTGGCTCTGGTTTCCTAGCTGAGCTTTACGCCGCGGCTCCGGGTAACAGCCTGGAACCAATGCTCTCCTCAATCACCCCCTTTTCGACGGCTATTCCGGGCTATTTCTTTGGAGGCATCGTAAGCGTGCCGGGGACGGCACCTGCTGGGATAGCGGTGGTTCAGGTCGTGGCGTGGCGAGCGAGTGACGGCGCGACGTTCGCGGAGGCAAACCACTCAGGTGCACATGTCGGGGCTTCGTCGGTCTTTCAGGTGGGACCGCTTGCCGGAGATCACCTCGGCTCGGCGCCGCCAGCCTTATACGACCTGGAGAGTTTTTCGCTATACGTGGTGCCTGAGCCCGCGGTGCTGACACTAGATTTATTGGCTGCGTTTGGCATTGCTTTCAATTGCTGGCTCAATCGCCGAGTGTAAATCGGGGGCCACTGCCAGCCTTCTCGCCGTGCGAGCATCAAAGAGGACCGGTATGTGGGGCATGTCTTCAAGTTGGGGGACAGAATTATTGCGTGCTGGTGCATGAAAACGACACAATGCACGAACTGACGAAGCGGCGACAAAGTGCAAGAACAGGCAGTATTTATGCGGAAACGACCTATATTCTTGGTCCGATTGGATTGCCTCAGTGAAGCCCGGGCCATAAGTGCCCGCCAAGAGAGGGCTGCGAAAAATGAAAAGCATTGAGTTACTGCGACGAGTTCATCGTGTTCGTGGTGCGGTGCTCTTCGTTGGCCTGTTGGTTGCTCCCATCAAAGCCATGACCCAAGGTGAGCTAGGTCAGCTTGTGATGGTAAACTACGTTGCTGGACAAACGCCCGCCAGAGCCGTTTACGACGTCGACGGAAAAACTCCTCTGGCTGGCTCGAGTTTCCTGGCTGAGCTTTACGCTGCGGCTCCGGGTAACAGCTTGCAACCCATTCTCTCGTCGATCACGCCGTTTTCGACGGCTATTCCAGGGTATTTCTTTGGAGACATCCTGGACATCCCAGGGACGACACCTGCAGGGACGGCGGTAGTTCAGGTTGTGGTGTGGCGTGCAAGTGACGGCGCGACGTTTGCGGAGGCGAACCATCCAGGTGCACACGTCGGGATTTCGTCGGTCTTCCAGATCGCGCCATTGGCCGGAGATCACCTCGGCTCGGCGCCGCCAGCCTTATACGAACTGGAGAGTTTTTCGCTATACGTGGTGCCTGAGCCGTCGATGGCGACACTGGATCTTCTGGCTGCGTGTGGCATCGCGTTCGGTTGGAGGCTCCGCCGCCGAGCGTAAATCGGGAGCACTGGCGACTTCGTAGCCATGCGAGAGTCAAAGGGGACCGGTGTGCGCAACGTGCCCCCCCGAAGTTTGGGGGAAAGTTGGGGGACAGCATTATTGCATTTTGGTGCATGAAAACGACACAAGGCACTGAATGGTGACGTGGTGAGAATCCGCAACAAAGGTGAATGTTTATGCGGTTGAGATGCACTTTTCGCGCAACCGCGCGCAACTCGGCTGGCTGCTTAATTCAGCCAGCGCGCTGGCAATGGCGGGGGGATTAATAGTCGGTCAGACGCGACCGCTCAGCATGGGCCGGTTGGCTGATCTCGTCGTTCCCGAACCGCCGCTGCCCCTGCAACGTACATTCTCACAACAGGTGAGACTTTCGACGGCGTCTCGCCTTCGAGCTCTGAAGGCGGGGTGAGGCCTTTCCTACTCTTCCACCGGCACGATCAGGTGTTCCATGATGTAGTCCTTGCGCTCCGGGGTGTTCTTGCCCATATAAAAACTCAGAATCCCGGCGGCTTCGGTCCGCGGGGCGTATTCGACCCGGCTCAGGCGCATGTCCGGGCCGATGAATTGCTTGAACTCGGCCGGCGAGATTTCGCCCAGTCCTTTGAAACGCGTGATCTCGGGTTTGCCTGCCAGACTCTTCACCGCCGCGTCGCGCTCGGTTTCCGAGTAGCAGTAAACCGTCCGTTCCTTGTTCCGGACGCGGAACAGTGGCGTCTCGAGCACATAGACATGGCCGTCGTGCACCAGTGGGTCGAAGAACCGGAAGAAGTAAGTGATCATCAGGTTGCGGATGTGCAGGCCGTCCACGTCCGCGTCGGTTGCCAGGATCACCTTTTCGTAGCGCAACCCCTCGAGGTTATCCTCGATGTTAAGGGCCTGCATGAGGTTGTACATTTCGTCGTTGCGATAGACCGCGTCCCGTTTGAGGTCCCAAACGTTCAGCGGTTTGCCCTTGAGGACGAACACGGCCTGCGTGTTCACGTCCCGGCAACTGGTGATCGAGCCGGCCGCCGACTGGCCTTCGCAGATGAACACCATCGTGCCGCGGCCCTTGTCGCGCTTCCGGTCGAAGTGATGCTTGCAATCCTTGAGCTGCGGGATGCGGATCGTGATGGCCTTGGCCCGCTCGCGTGCCAGTTTTTTGACCTCCTGCAGCTCCTTGCGCAACTGCCGGGTGTCCTCGGCCTTGGCGAGAATCTGCTGGGCGATCTCCTTGTTGCGATTGAAGAAGTGGAGCAGCTCCTCGCGGACCTTGTTGACGAGGTCGGTCCGGATTTCGGTGTTGCCGAGCTTGTTCTTGGTCTGCGACTCGAACACCGGATCCTTCAGGCGAATGGCCACCGCGCCGACCATTGCCTCGCGCACGTCGTCGCCTTCGTATTTCGCGCTGCCGTATTCGTTGACCGCCTTGAGCAGGCCCTCGCGGAACGCGCTCAGGTGCGTGCCGCCGTCCGAGGTGTATTGGCCGTTGACGAACGAGAAGAAGGTCTCCCCATACCGGCTGTTGCTGTGGGTGAAACAAAACTCGAGCGTCTTCGAGGCATAATGCAATGGCGGATAAATCGGCTCGCTGCCGTCGCTCGACAATTCCTCCATCACCAGGTCCATCAGGCCCAGACGCGACTGGAACGTCTTCGGCTCGGCCTGACCGTTCATGGTCAGCAGCAGCTTCAAGCCGGTGTTCAGGTAGGCGTAATGCCGCAGCCGGCTCTCGACGTGCTCCGGCCGGAACTCGGTTTCCTTGAAAATCTCCGGGTCCGGCTCGAACTCGATGTAGGTCCCGTTCGGTTCCTTGGGGTTCTCGCCGTTCTTCTCGTTCTTCAGTTTTCCGAGCTTGAAGGCGGCCTCGACGAATTCGCCGTCGCGGTGGCTGCGCACGGTGAAGACCTTGGACAGGGCATTGACCGCCTTGGTGCCGACGCCGTTCAGGCCGACGCTGAACTGGAACACCTCGTCGTTGTATTTGGCGCCGGTGTTGATCTTGGAGACGCAATCGACGACTTTCCCGAGCGGGATGCCACGGCCGAAATCGCGCACGGCCACACGGGTGCCGTCGATTCGGATGTGGACCTCGCGTCCGGCGCCCATGATGTATTCATCGACGGCGTTGTCGATGACCTCCTTGAGGAGGATATAGCAGCCGTCGTCGGGATGGGAACCGTTGCCGATGCGGCCGATGTACATGCCGGTGCGCAGCCGGATGTGTTCGAGCGAAGAAAGCGTTTTGATTTTGCTCTCGTCGTAAACGTGCTTTTTGCTCTCAGCCATAATTCGGTTCTCAATATGGGAAGGCGAGCGCCGGTTGCAAACAGGAAAGTGGTAATTGTTCAGGCAGGGACGGCGCGCTGTGCCGTCCGCGCCGCGTTCAGCGGCGCTCTCGGTGTCGGGGGATACCTACGACGAAGCCGGCCTCATACAGTTGGCGGAGGACGTCGGCCGGTTCGGTCGGCAAAGGCGGAACCGGAGACCGAAGAAGAACCGGGCGTGACGGAGTACCGGGTTTCGGAGGCGGCCCGCTTGGACCTGGAGGAGATCAGGCTGTACATCGCGTCAGACGACGTCGATGCGGCGGGAAGGCGGGGTGACCCATGGCTGCTCCAAAGTTGAACCGAAGCAGTCCCTCCGCATAGCGTTGACTTGAGCCTCGATTCTCCCGAGACTCGAACGCCACCGAGCAATGTTATGACTGCCGCCAACACCCTCGCGATTTTCCTCCTTGCCAGTCTCGCCGTTCACACCTCCGCCGCAGACTGGGCGCACTGGCGCGGACCGTTCCTGAACGGCTCGACCAGCGAGACCAACCTCCCCAGCCATTGGTCCAAGACCGACGGTGTCCGCTGGCACGTGGAACTGCCCGGCCCGGGCGCCGCCACGCCGATCATCTCCGGTGATCACGTGTTCGTGTCATCCACGGACGCCGACGCGCAGACGATCCTGGCGTTCGCGTTCGACCGCCGGGACGGGCACCTGCTCTGGCAGCACAAGATCGACGACGGCATGGGCCACCACGACAACAGCAATTACGCCTCGCCCTCGCCGGTCACGGACGGGAAACTGGTCGTGTTCGTGTATGGCAACGGCGACCTGGCGGCCTTCGACTTCGCCGGGAACGAACTGTGGCGGCGCAATCTGCAGAAGGATTACGGCGACTTCGCCTACCAGTGGACCTACGGCGCCAGCCCGACGCTTTACAACGGGAAACTCTACGTCCAGGTCCTGCAACGCAACGTGCCGGTCCACGGCCGCGGCCGCACGGACCGTCCCATCGACTCGTTCCTCCTGGCGCTCGAGCCGGCCATGGGCAAGACTTTATGGCAGCACGTGCGCCCCTGCGAAGCCGTCGAGGAATCGCACGAGGCCTATACCACGCCCATTCCGTTCACGTGCAATCACCGCGCGGAAATCCTTATCGCCGGTGGCGACTGCGTCACGGGGCACGACCCGGAGACCGGCGCCGAACTGTGGCGCTGGGGCACGTGGAACCCGGAAAAGATCGGCCACTGGCGCCTGGTGCCATCGCCGGTCACGGGCGACGGGATCATTCTGGCCTGCGCGCCCAAGGGCTCGCCGGTTTATGCGATCAAGGCCGGGGGCACCGGCACGCTCGGTGACGCGGGCATCGCCTGGACCAGCGAGCACGAGCGGAATGTTTCGAGCGATGTGCCGACCCCGCTGTTTTATCTGGGCGATTTCTTCGTGCTGAACGAAGGCCGCCGCGGGTTGTCGCGGGTCGAGCCGCGCACGGGCAAAGTCAAATGGAACGTGCCGACGCCGGGCACGCGCCGGTATGAGACCTCGCCCACTGGCGCGGATGGCAAAATCTATTTCATGAACTTTGCCGGGTTGGTCGTCGTGGCGGACACCGCGGACGGCAGAATTCTCAGCACGGTGCAGATGGGCGACGAGGGCGATGACATGATCCGTTCGACCATCGCCGTCGCGCACGGCGAACTTTTCATCCGCACCAATCACAAGCTTTATTGCGTCGGAAACCGGTGAATTGTCCGGCCTCGACCGGGAGGGACGGCGTGTTGCGGTCCGACAATTGGTGGACGGCAACATGCCGTCCCTCCCGGTTCAAGGCCGGTGTGCAGGTTCGGCACTGGACCTGGCGGCTTCCCATGAACCGAGTAGCAGCGGACGTCAGTCCGCTCCGTCTGACCGCCGGAGGAATGGAGCCGACTGACGTCGGCTGCTACAGGGGCCGGGCAGTTCAGGGTCCCGGTGCCGGTGCAATTGCGAAAGCATCCGCGAGCGGAGGTTCTATTCCGGCAAGGGTTGGCCCTTGGTCTCGGGCATAAACAAAACGATCACGATCCCAAGGGCGAACATCAGGCTCAGCAGCGTGATCGCCAGCCGCAAATCCATCCCGGGAAGCGACTTTAACCAACCGGAGAACCAGAGGATCGGCGCCGCCAGAATCCGACCGCCGTTGAAGCAAAACCCGGTGCCGGTGGCCCGCAGGTGCGTCGGGAAAAGCTCCGGAAAATAAATCGCGAAGCCGGCGTGGATGCTCAGAGTTAGAAATCCAAACACCGGCAGCAGCACCATGAGTTGCCCATAAGTTCCCGGCAGGTAGCAGGTGATGGGGGTGATGATCAATGCCGCGGTCTGGAGCACGGCAAAGGTGCGCCGGCGGCCCATGCGGACGCAGAGCGGTCCGAACGCCAGCAACCCCAAACCGCCTCCGGCCGTCTCGACGATGCCGTAGGCGAACTTGGCGCGTGCCGCCGCCACTGCGTCGGCGACGCCGCTCCGCAAGAGCAGTTCCTTGGTCAGGTCCTGCCCGGCGACGGTGACGCCCCAGAAGGTGCCCAAGCCCACGGCGGCCAGGAGCATCCCGAGGATGGCGCGCCGGCTCCAGCGCGGGTCGAGCAGCAGGTCGCGAAAGCTGCCCAGGCGCACACCGTTCTGCCGCGCGGCGCGGTCGGTCCAACTCGCCGACTCGCGCACGCTGGCGCGCACCCACAGGACGAGCAGCGCCGGGCCGATGCCCACCAGGTAGGCGTAGCGCCACTGCGCCCCGACCGCCAGACCGGCGAGTGCCGCCATCCAGGTGCCCAGGATGCTGGTGGCATGAAAGATGCCCGAGGCATGCGCGCGGGCCCGGTCCGGGAACACCTCCGCCACCAGGCTGGCCGCCACCGCCCATTCACCGCCGACGCCCATAGCGACCAGGAACCGGAGCGTGGCCACCTGCCAGAGGTTGCGCGCCAGAAAGGTCAGGCCGGAAAAGATGGAATACATCAGGATCGTTACAATCATCGTCGGGCGGCGCCCGACCCGGTCGGCCAACGAGCCGAACAGCAAGCCGCCCACCGTGCCGCCGAGCAGGAAGATGCCGAGGAAGAAATCGCCATAGAACTTGACGGCCGCCGCGGATCCCTGCACGCGGAGGATGTCCCCGAGCAATTGATTGCGGGTGATGTTGAAGACTTGGCCCTCGAAGGTGTCGAACACCCAGCCGGCCGACGCGATCGCCAGCACGAGCCATTGGTAGCGGGTGACACCCGTGTACCAACCAGACCTGGGTTCAGTTGGATTGGACATGGCCAATGCGCCGGCGCGCGTCTCCCAACGTCCGCGGCTCCGCCGGTCCCTCGGTGGCGGTGTAGAAACCGATGAACATCTCGTCCCAGGATTGCTCACCCCAGGTGACGTGCTTGCCCGGCGCCGGATTGGCGGGATTGCGGGTCGAGTTGTCAAAACCCCCGGTGCAGAGCAACCAGGTGCCGGCCGGGATCGATTTCGGCTCGGCGAATTCGTAAGTGGTTTGCCAATTGAAATCGTAGCGGGGAACCGAAAGCAACGTCTCGCGGCTGCCGTCCGGATACAGGGCCTCGTATTTCATCCACCGCCCGCGCAGGTGCATGTGCGGCGTCAACGTGTAAAGCCAGGTGGGCCGTCGGAACGATTTGATGGTGAAGACTTCCGTGTCGGGCTCGCCAGGAGGAATGGAGAACTCGGTGTTCCAGGCCGCGCCGCCCAGCAGACGCCGCTCCGGCCGGCCGGGCAGGAGATACAGTCCGATTTGCGTCCGGTCGGTTTGAGGGGCGCCCATGGTGGTGTAGTGCAATTCCACATCGAACACGGCGTCCCTGCCAAGGAACATGCCGGTGCCGGCCGGCGCCCGCCGCGCCGTCGCCCCCGGCGCCCACCCGCCGAGCATCTCACCGCGCCCGCTCCCGTCGTCGTCGCTCCCCTCGAATTTCGCCCGCAAGATGACGTGATGGACGACTTTCCGATTGCCCGGACGAATGGCCACCGCCCCAAGCCAGACGTCATTCGTGTAGGGCGAGCGGAGTTTGACGTGCCGATAATCGAGCACCCCGGTCGCGGGGATTTCTTGCACCGCTGGCAGGGTGAGGACCAGGTCCGGTGTTCCCAAAGGCCACTCCGGCGCCGGCACCTTCAACGACAGGAGCGGATCCGACCCTTCTCCCCGAGGCGCGCCCTGCTCCACCCAACGCAGCAACCGCTCCTTCTCCGCGCGGGTCAGCGAACGGTCGTTAGAAAACCGGCCATACCGGGGATCGGCGTCCCACGGCGGCATGCGCCGCGTGAGGACAACCTCGCGAATCATCTCCACGCGGCCCTTGACCTTTTCGTAACTGGTCATCGACCAGGGGCCGATGTTGCCAGGGCTATGACAACTCGCGCATTTGCGCTCGAGCAACGGCGCGATGTCGCTGGTGTAGGAAACCGGCCGGGTGACGTCGCCTTGGCCCGACTCGAAGTGAATCAGACACCCATGCGCGACGGTGCGCGGCACCTCGACCGGGGTGCCGGCCAGGAACTGGTCCAGCGCTCGTTCCAACGGTTGCGCCGACGCGGCTGGCCGCTGCGCGCCTTCGGCCAACTGATCGTCCACCGCCCCGTGATAGAACACGCGCCCGTCCCGCGTGCTGATGGCGACCGCATCGCCGGTGCGGTCCACACCCAGGAGCCGGGCCAGGCCCTGCGCATCGTCGATGAGCACGGGGAGCGGCGCGATGCCGAAGGTCTTGGCTTCCTGCTCGACGCTGTCGCGATCGTCCGAGACGTCCGAGTCCACCACCCAGAACGCGACCGACCGCTCGCGGAACTTGTGCTGCAACGCGTGAAGTTTCGCATAGCTCTGCCGGGCGACGGGACAGCCGTTGGCACTGAAAAAGAGCACCACCACCCGGGCGTCCGCGCGCCGGAGGTCGTGCAGGCGCCCGCGGTAATCGAGCAGGGCGAAGTTGATGTCCGAATCCACGGTGGACGCCGGGGTGGCCCAGCCCGGCTCGGCGGCGCTGGTGGAGAGGGCGAGCATCCCCGCCAGGCCAAAATGTCGCCATGTCATAGTAGTGAAGATCGATGCTGACTGCCGATTCACCTACCACACCGGCGCCTCGGTGTCCAATGCCGAGCGTGGCACGGCAGGCGGCGGGGCGCTCATCGACGCGGCCGCGCGAAGTTCACAAAACTCACCGCCGCCTCACCGCGCAGGAGGCGGTCCACGTCCGCCGCCACGGCTTCGATCGTCCGCGTCTGGGCCTCTCGCGTGTGCGCCGCGATGTGCGGAGTTAAAATCACGTTGTCAAACTGTTCGAGTTCGCCCCAGGCCGCCGGCGGCTCTACCTCGCGAACGTCCAACGCCGCTCCGCCGAGCTGGCCAGCGCGCAACGCACCGATCAGCGCCGCCTCATCCACGATCCCGCCCCGCGCGGTGTTGATGAAGAACGCGCCGGGCTTCATTGCGGCAAACGCCGGCGCATTGAACAAATGCCGGGTCTCCGGGGTGAGCGGGCAGTGGACCGTGACGAAATCCGCGTCGCGCAGTGCCTCCTCCAGCCGTGAACCGAGCGTCGCGCCGTGCGCGCGCAGAAGGCTGGACTCAGCTTTTACGAACGGGTCAAAGACCACGAGGCGCAGCCCGAACGCCCGGGCTCGGGCCGCCACCAGTTGGCCGATCCGGCCGAACCCGCAAATCGCCAGCGTCTTGCCATCGAGCTCGAGGCCATTGCAGCCGCGGCGGTCCCAGCCGCCGGCCTTGGTCGAACGGTCGGCCATCGGGATTTTCCGGGCCAGCGCCAGGAGCAGGCCAAGCGCCAACTCCGCCACGCTCACGGCGTTGGCGCCCACGGGTGAAACGACGACCACGCCCAGTTTGGAGGCGGCGGTCATGTCAATGTTGTCCAGGCCAACGCCGACTCGGCCAACGCCGACGAGATGTGGCGCCGCGGCCAGTAGTTCGCCTGTCAACCGGGTCTGGTTGCGAATCATGATCGTGCGCGTCCCGGCGATCGCCGCGCGCAGCTTGGCGTTGTCTTTCCAGAGTGTGCCGTCGCGCACCGTGCGATGGTCCTTGGTCAACTGTTGGATCCCCGGGGCATCCATCTCCTCGGTGATCAGCACATCAATGATCGTGTCCGGCATAAATCCACATGGGTTGCGTTTTGCCCGCGCGCTTGAATCCGCAACGTTCCCAGAACGCGACTGATTTGGCGTCAGCCAGGAGCACGTGCTGATGGAATCCGCGGTAGTTCGCCTTCAACATCCTGACGATGCGCCGGCCGATGCCGCGTCCCTGGTATTCGGGCAAGACCAACAAGTGCGAGTAGTAAACCACGAGGTGCCCGTCCGAGAGGGTGTTGCCCAGGCCCACCAACTTGTCCCCGTCCCAAGCCGAGATTAACGTGTGCGAGTGGCGTAGCGCCCGCGGCAGTTTTACCGGCTTGCGCGCCGAGGACCAGCCGTTGGCCCGGTAGAGCTGGACGACTGCAGCGCGAGGCAGGTCGCGGACCTCCCGGTAGTGAATGCGCGATCGAACGGTGCGCCTCACGCGGAGACTCCTTGCGGCTGGCGTCTGAACGGACGCCGCGAACGTGCCCTCACCCCGGCCCGCTCCCATCGGATGGGCGATGAAGGAGCAACCCGAAAAAATGTCGAAAGAGGGAGCATTCGGTCGGAGGCACGTCTCGCTGGGGTTAAATCTTCTCCCAGTCGATCAGCTTGGTCACATCCAGCCGCGGCAACGGAGCCGTGACGGCCTCAGGGTATTTCTGTGCTGCACCCGTGTTGAAAACCAGGATGCGCTCGTCCGACTTCACCGCGCCGCGCTGCATGAGCAACTCGAGTGCGCCCAGGCAGACCGCGGTCTCCGGGCAGAGGGCGATGCCTTCCTTGGTTGACGCCAGGCGCATCCATTTCGGGATGTCCGCTTCGGGCGCGGCGATCGCCAGGCCACCGCTCTGGCGCACGGCATCGAGAATCATGAAATCGCCCACCGCCGCCGGCACGCGCAACCCGCTGGCGATCGTCGCCGCGTTCTCAAATCTCTTGGCGAACCGCTCGCCTTTGTCGAACGCGACGACGATCGGGGCGCAACCGGTGCTCTGGCAGGCGAACATGCGCGGTTTCTTCGGTGACTTCAGCCAGCCGAGGGCCTCAAGCTCCGCGAACGCTTTCCACATGCCGATCAATCCCGTGCCGCCGCCGGTCGGGTAGAGAATCACGTCCGGGAGTTGCCAATCAAACTGCTCGGCCAACTCGAGGCCCATCGTTTTCTTCCCTTCGATCCGGTAGGGCTCCTTGAGCGTGGAGACGTCGAACCAGCCTTTGGTCTGCTTGCCCTCGCCGACGATCTTGCCACAGTCGGTGATCAGACCATTGACGAGAAACGTTTTCGCGCCGGCCAAGTAACATTCCTTCTGGTTGATGGCGGGCGTGTCCTCCGGCATGAACACGTAGGCTTCCATGCCGGCGCGGGCCGCATACGCGGCCATCGCGCCGCCGGCGTTGCCGGCCGTCGGCACCGCGACGCGCGTGATCCCGAACTCCTTGGCCTTGGAAATCGCCAGGGCCATGCCGCGGGCCTTGAAACTACCGGTTGGTAACCGGCTCTCGTCCTTGACGAAGAGATGCTGCAGGCCGAACTCGGCGGCAAGGCGTTTAGTCTCCAGGATTGGCGTGATGGTTTCCGTCAGCGACACGATGTTCGCCGGGTCGTTGACGGGCAGCATCTCCAGGTAACGCCAGATGGTCGGTGGCCGGCCGAACAAGGCCCTTTTCGAAAACGCCCTCTTCAAGGCGGTCAGATCGTAGCGGACCCACAGCGGGCGCTGGCAGGCGGGGCAGAGGTTGTGGACCTGGGCGGCCTCGTAGCGCTGGCCGCAGTTGGCGCATTCCAAGTGTGTGACGAACGACATGACGGAATTGTCGGAGTGGATCGGCGGCTCGTCGAGCTTAGAATGCGCGGCCCTAACGCCGCCTACCACCATGCCACTGGCTTGAATGGTTGGTTGAACGCCAACCGCGATATCCTTGAATTGCTCTATCTGCCGCCCTATAGCCCCGACCTCAATCCTATCGAGCGGGTGTGGAAGTTGCTGCGGGAGCTTTGCACACACA
>JAGWYX010000029.1 GCA_018969165.1 Verrucomicrobiota bacterium | reverse complement strand
GACGACGAGGCGGCCAACGGCGGCGTCTTGTTCAAGAACGATTTTGTCGTGTTCGACGAGGCGCACACGCTGGAGAACGTCGCCGCCAAGCACATCGGCGTAAGCGTGTCGAGCGGGCAAATCCGCTTCGCCCTCTACCGCCTCTGGAATCCGCATACCCAGAAGGGACTGCTTTCGCTCCTCCGCATCGGGCCCGCGGTGAAGCTGGTGGACGAGTTGCTGCAGGCCGCCGACGATTTTTTTGGCGCCGTCGAGCAGGCGGCCGACGAGCTGCATCGGCAGCGCCGGGCGGCCTCGGAGGGCGGCGAATCGGCGGGCCGGCGCGCCTGGACGGAACTGCGGGTTCGCCATCCCGACCTGGTGGCGGACAATCTGACCCTGCCCATCCAGCGCCTCCGCGAGGCCGTCAGCGAGCTGATCCGCGGTTCCGAGGACAAGGAAACCGGCGACGAACTCCTCGAGTGCAACCGGCGCCTGGCCGAGTTGCGGGAGGCGGTGGCGACGTTCCTGGGGCAGCGCGCCGAGGATTACGTGTATTGGGTCGAGCGCGGCGGCAAGGCCCAGAAGAGCCTGGCCTTGAACGCAGCCCCGGTGCACGTCGCCGACTTCCTGCGGCGCCGGTTGTTCGGGGCCGACACCTCGGTGATCATGACCAGCGCGACCCTGGCGGTGTCGGCCGCGACCGGCAGCCAACGGCCGACCGCGACGACCACGGACCACGGACCACGGACCACGGACCAGGGCCAAAGTCGCGGCCGGCTTGCGGGCTTGGGGTATTTTGTGCGCCGCGTCGGCGCCGAGGAAGCGACCGCTTTGCAAGTCGGGTCACCGTTTGATTTCCAGCGGCAGATGAAGCTGTGGGTGGTGCGCAAGATGCCCGATCCACGCGAGGCCGGTTACCGGGACGCCCTCGAGCATTGGATCGGGCATTTCATCAAACGGACGCACGGCAAGGCCTTCGTGCTGTTCACCAATTTCAAATTGATGCAGGAACTCGGCGAGCGGATGCGGCCGTTTTTCGATCGGCTGGGGCTGGCGTGCTACGTGCAGGGCACGGGCATTCCCCGCACGCTGATGCTGGAAAAGTTCAAGGCCGACGTGGACTCGGTGCTGTTCGGGACCGACAGCTTCTGGCAGGGGGTGGACGTCCCGGGCGAGGCGTTGTCCAACGTGATCATCACGCGGCTCCCATTCGCCGTTCCGGACCATCCCCTGATCGAGGCGCGGCTGGAATACATCGAGGCGCACGGCGGCAATTCGTTCACCGATTTTTCCCTGCCCGAGGCGATCCTGAAATTCCGCCAGGGCGTCGGCCGCCTGATCCGGACCAAGGCCGATACGGGGATCGTGGTGGTGCTGGACAACCGGATTCTGACCAAACGTTATGGCCAGTCCTTCCTCGACGCCCTGCCCAAATGCCCGGTCGAAGTGGTGTAGGGGGGGGGTACAGACTTTTGTCGTACGTACGACAAAAGGTCGTCCAACCGCGCACTCCGATCTCTGGAGGATCGCGCCCGCCGGGGGAACCTGCCTGGGACGCTCGCCCGATGGGGGGAGCCTATTTCTCGATCGGGGCGCCGATCAGGTTGCCGTATTCGGTCCAACTGCCGTCATAGTTTTTGACCTGGTCGAAGCCCAGGAGGTATTTCAGGACGAACCACGTGTGGCTGGAGCGCTCGCCGATGCGGCAATACGCGATGGCCGGTTTCTTCGGATCGACGCCCTTCTGCTCGAGATAGATCGCGCGGAGTTCGTCGGCAGTCTTGAAGGCACCGCTGGGCTGGACGGCGGTGTTCCAGGGGATGCTCTTGGCGCCGGGGATGTGGCCGCCGCGCTGCGCGGTTTCGGACATGCCGGACGGGGCGATGACCCTGCCGGTGAACTCATCCGGGCTGCGGACATCGACCAGGTTGCACTTGCCGGTGCGCGAGGCCTCGAGGACCTCCGGGACCAGGGCACGCAAAGCATTGTTCGGCGCCGCGGCCTTGTAGGCGACCGGCGTCGGGTTGGGCCGTTCGGTCGTCAGCGGTTTGTCGGCCTCGTTCAGCCACTTGACGCGGCCGCCGTTCATCAGGCGCGCGTCCTTGTGGCCGTAGAGTTTGAACAGCCAGAATCCGTAGGCGGCGAACCAGTTGTTGTTGTCGCCGTAAATGACCACCGTGTCCGCGGGTGAAATCCCGGCGCCCCCGACCAGTTTATCGAAGGCGTCCTGGGTGAGGATGTCGCGGCGGACCGGGTCCTGGAGCTGGGTTTGCCAGTTGAACCCGACGGCGCCGGGGACGTGCCCGGCGTCGTAGGCCTTGGTATCGACGTCGATCTCGACGAGTTTGATGCCGGGATTGCCGAGGTTGTTTTTGACCCAATCGGTTTCCACGAGCACTTCGGGGTGAGCATAGTTTGCCATAGCGATCCTTTCTTAGGCCTGCGTTCCCGCCGCCAGGGCGGGGATGTGTTTGACCATGTTGGCGGTGTATTTGAAGACATTGTCGCTGAAAATCATGACCCCCAGGCCCGCCCGGTCCCGCTCCAGGATGCGCCGGGCGCCTTCGAGGATCAGGCCCGAGCTGGGGCCGGCCAGCAGGCCCTCGGTTTGACAAAGCTCTAAGGCACGCGTGTAGGCCAACTTGTAATCAATCTCCAGCAGGTCGTCGATCAGCGAGCGATCGAACAGCCGGGAGACGTCCAACTGGCTCAGGTTGCGCAGGCCCGGCACGTCGTGGCCCTCGGTGGGTTGGACGGCGATGACCTTCAGGCGCGGGTTCTGGCCGCGGAGAAACCGGGCGGTGCCGGTCGCGGTGCCGCAGGTGCCCAGCGACACGAACAGGTGCGTGATCCGGCCTTCGGTCTGGCGCCAGATTTCGGGCCCGGTCGTCCGCAGGTGGGCCTCGACGTTCTTCTCGTTTTCGTACTGGTTGGGCATCACGTAGCGGTGGCTGGACGCCTTGGCGTGGGTTTTGGCCAGGTTGATCGAGCCGTCGCCCAGGCCCGGGGCCGGGCAAAGTTCGTCGCTGACCACGTCCAACTCGGCCCCGGCGATTTTGAGCAGGATTTTCTTTTCGAGCGGCACCTTGTTGGGAACGACGGCGCGCAGGTGATAGCCCCGGGCCCGCGCCAAGGCCGCCAGGCTGATCCCGGTGTTGCCAGAGGTGGGTTCGACGAGCCCGCGGCCGTTGCCCAGCTCGCCGCGCTCCTCCAGGTCGCGGAGCATCGCCCAGGCCGCGCGGTCCTTGACCGAGCCGAAGGGGTTCATCCACTCGAGCTTGGCGTAGAGCGCAAATTCCGGCGCCGGATTCAGGCGGTTGATCCGCACCAGGGGCGAGGGATTCTCCTCGCTGGGGAGCATTTCAAAAATGTCGTTATAAACGCGTAACTGATGGTTCATGGCGCGGCAACGGACGCAAAATTGAATTTACACGTCAATTCGCCCACCGTGTCAAGGATGCCCGGAGCCAGGCAGTGTCCGAAGTTGCGGTTGGAGCGCGAGTCTGTGACTCGCAGCGGCTTGATTTTGAAGCTGCTGTGCTGCGGCTCACAGAGCCGCGCTCCGAAATTAGGACACTGCCCGGAGCCACCCGAATCAGGTCGGCGGCTGTCCTGCCAGAAAATTTGAGATTTACAACGTGGTCCCCGGTCCAGTTAGGTAGAGTTCCCCCGGCCAACCGGGTACCGCCATGCCACACGCGCCGAGAGACTCGCGCCGAAACGAAGATCGCTGGATCGACCGGGAGTCCGGAGGGCCGGCCGCCATCGGCCGCTGGCCGACCGCCCGTGGCGGGACCGGCCGGCTCGGGGCGTCTCGCTCGACCTGGTTGGCGTCCGGGACCCGGGCGCTGGCCCTGTGGTTGGGGGCCGGCGGCCTCGTTTCCGCGCAACCCGGGCCGCCGAATTTCGTGCGGGGCGAGTTCCGGGAACTGAATGATAACGGGGCCTGGTCGTGGTTCATGGACCCGCGGGTGATCGTGGATCACGGGCGGTTGCTCGTCGGGTCGGTGCGGGCCAACGGGGCGTTTCGGGACTCGACCCGGCCCGGCTGGGGCGACGTGGAGCTGACGGTGTTCGATCTGGGGCGTCAGACGGTCCGGCACGTGAAGCTACATGAGCACCTCGAGCAGGACGACCATGACGCGCCGGGGTTGCTGGTCCTGGAGGACGGCCGTTACCTGGCCGCTTATTCCCGACATAACCAGGAGCCGCGCATGTATTGGCGGGTCTCGACGGCGCCGGGGGATCCGTTGCATTGGGGACCGGAGTCGGAGTTGGTGACGCCGGGGGTCAGAGGCAACTGGAGCGGCGACAATTTCACCTACGCCAACCCGATGCGGATGTCGAAGGAACCTGGCCGGCTTTACCTGTTCCACCGCGGCGTGTCGCAGGATCCGAATTACCTGGTCTCGGATGATGACGCGCGCAGTTGGCGTTATGGGGGGAAACTGTTCGACGGGCTCCACGGCTACAGTCCTTACGCGAAGTACGCGTGCAACGGGCAGGACACGATTCACGTGGTCGCCACGGAGGACCATCCGCGCAATCACAACAACAGTTTGTATCACGCGTTCATTCGTGGCGGCCTGGTTTATGGGAGCGACGGCCACCGCATCGGGCCGCTCTCGACCGGCACGAACACCACGCTGCGCCCGTGGGATTTCACCCGCATTTACCAAGGCGGCCCGGGGCATGTGGCGTGGATGACCGACATCCGGCTCGACCCGCGGCAGCGGCCGGTGGTCCTCTTCACGGTGAAGCGGGGCGATGTGGGCTTGCGGCAGGGGAGCGGCGGGCAGGATCACCGGTTCCACTACGCGCGCTGGGACGGCAGCCGGTGGCACGCCTTCGAAATCGCCTTTGCCGGCGAGCGGCTTTACCGGGGCGAGGAGGACTACACGGGTCTGGGCGCGATCGATCCCCAGGACCCGCGCGTGATCTACATTTCGACGGACCGGGAGCCGCGGACCGGCGAACCCTTGATCAGCCGGGCCGACGGGCAGTGTCACCACGAGATTTTCCGCGGGCGGACCCGGGACGGCGGGCAGACCTGGGACTGGCTGCCGATCACGGCCAATTCGACCACGGAAAACCTGCGGCCGATCATGCCGGTTTGGAAGGATCGGCGCGCCCTGCTGCTCTGGATGCGCGGCGGTTATTGGAACAATCGCGGCGAATGGACGACAAAGGTGGTGGCGACGATGCTCGACCGCCGCGCTCTGAGGCATTGAACCGCGAATGAGAGGTTCCCCGCGCGTTCTTCTCTGGCTGGTGCTGGCGATCGGGGCGCGTTGCACCGCCGCCGCCCAAGGCAATGCGGCCATCGACCGCGCCATGGCGAGCGATCGCGCGGCGGTCGCCCGCGCCGAGGCCGATCCGCTGCGCCCGGTCTATCACTTCCGCGCGCCGGCCAATTGGATGAACGATCCGAACGGCCCCATTTTTTACCGCGGCTATTATCACCTGTTTTACCAGCACAACCCTTACGGCGATGCCTGGGGCCACCTGCACTGGGGCCACGCGCGCAGCCGCGACCTGGTCCACTGGACGCCCCTGCCGATCGCGCTATGGCCCTCGCTCGAACGGGGCGAGGAGCATTGTTTCTCCGGATGCGCCACGATCAACGGGCTGGGGCAGCCGATGATTTTTTACACCAGCATTCACCTGGGCAAATCGGCCGGGGATTACGCCGAGCAATGGGCGGCCGTGAGCGATGGCGATCTGATCACCTGGCGAAAATCCACCGCCAACCCCGTGCTGTCCGAGCGACTTCATGGCGACGTGAAAGTCTATGACTGGCGCGATCCGTTCCTGTTCCGGAACGAAGGCAAAACCTACCTCGTCCTGGGCGGCAACCTGAACCACGGCAAGGGCGGCCAGGCGGTCGTCAACCTCTACGAAGCCCGGAACGCCGAACTCACCCAGTGGAAATACCTGGGGGTCCTGTTCCGCCATCCGGACCCGAAAGTGGCCGACATCGAGTGTCCGAACTTCTTCCAGCTCGGCGACCGCTGGGTGCTGATCGTTTCGCCGTACGGGCCGGTGCAATACTTCATCGGCGATTTTGATGTGGCGGCGCACCGGTTCGTGCCGGAGCGCCGCGGCGTGCTGGATTACAGCCCGAATTACTACGCGCCGAACGGGCTCGAACACCCGCGTGGCCGCCGGATCGAATGGGGTTGGGTCAATGGTTTCCCGGCCGGACACGGCTGGAACGGCTGTCACTCGTTGCCACGGGTGCTGACGATCGGCGCCGACGGCGATCTGCGCCAGACGCCGGCGCCGGAGTTGAAAAAACTCCGGGGCGCGCGTCTGCATCGGGCCAACGTCCCGTTGAGCAGTTCCCCGCACGCGTTGGGAGTGTTGAAACAGAACACGGTTGAAATCCTGGCCGAGGTTGACCCGGGCGACGCAAGCCTCGTTGGCCTGCGGCTGAAACGTTCGGACAACGCGCTGGGGGCGATCAACATCAGTTACGACGGCACTCAGATCGAGGTCGCCGGTGTGAAGGCCCCGTTCACCTTGCCGGCAGCGGAACGGCGGTTGCGCCTGCACGTGTTTCTCGACAAATCATTGCTCGAGGTGTTCGTCAACGACCGGGTCTGCGTCGCTCGAGTCGTGGACCCCGGTCCGGCGAATCTGTCGGCGGCTTTTTTCGCCGAGGGCGGTCGCGCCACGATCCGATCGCTGGACCTGTGGCAACTGCGGCCGATCTGGCCCACGGCGGCGCCCCGGGCGATGCGACACCTCGCCGGTCACGAACGGTGGGCGGACAAGGCTGTCCACACTCCGGCGGTCACCCACTGACATGAGCCGAGGAATACGCGGTTGCCTGGTTCTGGGCCTGGTGTGGATCGGCAGCGCCGGCACCGGGGCCCCGGCGGCAGTGGCTGACGCACCCGGGCAGATGCTTCGGAGCGCGCAATCGCTGCCGGCCCTGGCAGGCATGGCCGCACGACCGGTGACGACGGATTGGCTCGTAACGCCCGTGCGGCGGCACGCCAGCATCTACCGCGGGGCGAACGACCGCGAAATCGTTTTGGACAACGGATTGGTCCGGCGCACGTTTCGGATCGCGCCCAACGGCGCAACCGTCGGGTTCGACAACCGGATGACGGGCGCCAGCATCATCCGCGGCGTCAAACCGGAGGCGACGCTCTCGCTCGACGGCCACGAATTCGCCGTGGGCGGACTGACGGGCCAACCCGAATTCGCGTACCTATTGCCGCAATGGATCGATAGTTTGAAAAGCGATCCGGCGGCGTTCCAATGCGTCGGGTTCGAGGTCGGCAAGACCGAGGCGCGATTTCCCTGGAAACGCCAGCGGCACTGCGCCGATCGGCCGTGGCCGCCGCCGGGTGTTTCGGTCACGTTCCATTACGTGGCGCCGGGCGAATCGTACCGCGGGTTGCGCGTGGCGGTCCATTACGAGTTGTACGACGGCCTGCCGCTGTTGAGCAAATGGTTGACCATCCAAAACGACACCGGCCGGCCGGTGACCCTCGACCGGTTCACCGGCGAAATCCTCGCCGCGGTCGAGGCGGAGTCCGTGGTCGATGAGCGTCCGACGAACACGTGGCGGCTGCCGCCGATCCTGATCACCAGCGACTACAGCTTTCACGGCATGGACACCACCACGGCTGGCCGGACGACCGAGTGGTTGCCGGACCCGCAATACACCAGCCAGGTGAATTACGAGCGCCGGACGCCGGCGCTGGCCGTGAGCCGTCCGCCCATCGGGCCGGACGTGCGCCTCGAGCCGGGCGACCGGTTCGAATCGTTCCGCACGTTCGAGCTTGTGTATGACGGCGACAGTCGCGAGCGCCAGGGGCTGGCGGTCCGGCGCATGTATCGCGCGCTGGCGCCGTGGGTGACCGAGAACCCGATCATGATGCACGTGCGCAATTCCGATTCGAAACACTTCCGACTGGCCGTGGACCAATGCGCCGCCGTCGGGTTCGAGATGATCATCTACACCTTCGGCAGCGGCCTGGACATGGAGAACGAGGACCCGGCTTACCTGGCGCGGATCAAGGCGGACATCGACTACGCGCATGCCAAGGGGATCGAAGTGGGCGCCTATTCACTGCTGGCCAGCCGGCGCGTCGATGCGGCCGACGACGTGATCAGCCCCAAGACCGGCAGGCCGGATGACGGGGCGATTTTTGGCAACTCGCCGTGTCTGTGCAGCCGGTGGGGCGAGAATTATTTCCGGAAACTGAGACATTTCATCGAAACCACGGGCCTCGACTTACTCGAACACGACGGTTCGTATCCGGGCGATGTGTGCGCCTCGACGCTGCACCCGGGGCACCGCGGTCTGGAGGATTCGCAGTGGAAGCAATGGCAAGCGATCACGAAATTCTACCAATGGTGCCGCGCGCGCGGCGTTTACCTGAACGTGCCGGATTTTTATTTCCTGTCCGGCTCGAACAAGACCGCGATGGGCTACCGTGAGTCGGATTGGTCGCTGCCACGCGAGCGCCAGATCATCCTGGGCCGACAGAATATTTTTGACGGCACCTGGGGCAAGACACCGAGCATGGGCTGGATGTTCGTGCCGCTGGTCGAGTACCAGGGCGGCGGCGCGGCCGCGACGCTCGAACCGTTGCGCGCGCACCTCGACGCTTACGCGGCGCACCTGGCCAACAATTTCGGCGCCGGCGTCCAGGCCTGCTACCGCGGCCCGCGGCTTTACGACAGTCCCGAGACCGAAGCCGTCGTCCGGAAATGGGTGAGCTGGTTCAAGGACTACCGCGCGATCCTCGAGTCGGACGTGATCCACCTGCGGCGGGCGGACGGGCGCGACCTGGACGGTCTGCTGCACGTGAATCCGGGGTTGCGCCCGCGCGGGCTGGCGATGCTCTACAACCCGCTCGACCACCCGGTGCGCGAGACAGTGAAACTGCCCCTGTATTACACCGGCCTGACCCACCGCGCGCGAATCCGCCAGGAGCACGGGCCGTGGAAGCGGTTTAAACTCGACCGCGAGTTTAACGTGTCCGTCCCCGTCTCGGTTCCCGCCAATGGCCGGACGTGGCTCGTGGTCGAGAAACCGTAGGGAGACGCGGTTTAACCACGAATGAACACCAATGGACGCGAAATGGAGAACCGCGGATGTCGCGGATTTCACGGATCGAAGTGTTTTTTCATCCGCGCGATCCGCGTCATCCGCGGTTGATTCTTCGTCTCCGTCCGTAGGCCTCGTGGGTTTGAGTTGCAAAACTGGCTCAGGCCACAGGGAGTGTTAAAGTTCCAGAAATCAACCGCGGCTGCGTTCAGGACCCGGAGGGACGCGTCGTCCCTGATCCGCCCGCCGCGGAGCCGGATCATCTCCCTTCGCGGAATTCGCGTCATTCGCGGATGTCACCTCGGCTCGGCGCAACCGTTTTGTTTTGACAGCGGCCCGGTTTGGGCGCGCAATTTGCGGACATCAAAACCTTTGGCCCCGCGACGGTCGCGGGCCGGATCGAACTGGAGAATCGCTATGGTTAAAACTATGCTGCTGAGCGTCACCGCCGTGGCGCTGAGTCTCACCGTGAACACGCGCGCCGAACATAAAATCCCCGAAGACTGCAAGATCGGCGGCTTTTTCATCGGCTGCCAGGCCTACACGTTCAATCATTACACCGTGTTCGAGGCCATCGAGAAAACGGCCGAGGCCGGCGGCAAGGTCATCGAGTTTTTCCCCGGCCAGAAACTGAGTCCCGACGAGCCGAATGTCACCTGGGACCACAATGCCTCGCCCGAAACCATCGAGAAGGTCAAGGCCCAGCTCGCGAAGTACCACATCACCCCGGTGAACTACGGCGTGGTCGGTATTCCCAAGGACGAGGAGGGCGCGCGGAAGGTGTTCGAGTTCGCCAAGGCCCTCGGCTTGCGCGCCGTCACGACCGAGTCGGTCGATGCCATCGATACCATCGAGAAGATGGTCAAGGAATACGATATCATGGTCGGGTTCCACGATCATCCGCGGCGTGCCAACAACCCGAATTACCGGATGTGGGACCCGAACTATGTGTTGTCCGTGGTGAAAGACCGCGACAAGCGCATTGGTTCGTGCGCCGACATCGGCCACTGGGTCCGGTCCGGGCTCAAGCCGGTGGATTGCCTGCGGATTCTGCACGGGCGGATCATCAGCAGCCATCTCAAGGATTTGAACGAGTTCGGCGTGGACGGCGCGCATGACGTGCCGTACGGCACCGGCGTGACCGACATCCCCGCGGTGTTGCAGGAACTGCGTCAGCAGCATTTCGACGGCAACATCTCCATCGAATACGAGTATCACTGGACGACCTCCCTGCCTGAGGTGGCGCAATGCATCGGGTTCGTCCGCGGCTACGGCGAGGCCAAGAAGTGGTGAGCCGGGCGCGCCGCGAGGCGCTCGTAGCAGCCGGCGTGAGCCGGCTCTGACTTCCGCGCGGAGGAGCGTGAGCGGACTCACGTCCGCTGCTACGCCATCAATCGAACGCCGCCGATTGCTTTTGCGTCTGTGTTACGAGCCGGGTTTCCTTCGCACGGCGGGTTCGCATTCGCCTTGTCAGTCCGGGCCGGGTTTGATAAACGGGCACCATGCCGAAGTGGTTGTGGGGCCATTTTGGGGACAGGAGTCGGACGCGAACACGTGGTGCGCTGCGCTCACGCGGTCGCGGCACGATGGGATTGTGGGCGGGATGGGCGTTGCTCGCCGGGTTGTGCCTGGGGCAGCCGGGGTGGGCCCAGGTCATGCCGGGTCCCTGGATTCAGCGGAATCCGCCGTCGGCGATCTCGAATCCGGCGGGCATCACCTATGGCAACGGCCAATTCGTCATCGTGGGAGGCAACGGTGGCATTGTCACTTCGCCCGACGGCCTCACTTGGACGCCGCGGAGTTCGGGGATAACGAATGGACTTTCCGCCGTCGGTTTCGGCAACGGCCAGTTCGTCGCGGTCGGTGGCACGACCATTCTTACGTCGTCGAATGGCGTCGCGTGGACGGGGCAAGCCTCGGGCATGACCGATGGAGTGAACGCGGTCGGGTATGGCAGCGGCCATTGGGTGGTGGTGGGCGCGGCTGGAACGATTCTCACGTCAACGGACGGGGTGGCGTGGACGGCGCAGGCTTCTGGGTCAACGAACGGACTTTACGGTGTTGTTTTTGGGAGTGGCCAGTTTGTTGCGGTTGGTGATTCGGGAACCATCCTCAGCTCGATGGATACGGTGCACTGGGTCCAGGAGTTCCAGAACACGGTCAATATGAATCTCCGATGCGTCACTTACGGCGATGGCCGGTTCGTAGCCGCAGCGGTGGGACCAGACCCGGCGTTTAGCCAAGGCTTGATTCTCACTTCCCCGGACGGCATCCATTGGACCGTCTTGAGTACGAACGACGGGACTTGGCTTCCCGCCCTGGCGTACGGCGGCGGTGAGTTTGTGGCGGTCGGCGAATCTTGGGTTTCCATGACGGTTGTAACTTCGGCGGACGGATTGAACTGGACCGTTCATCCCCGGAAGATCGACACAACGCTCCTGGCAGTCGCATATGGCGGGGGCGTGTTTATCGCTGTGGACCTGGCAGGGGTCGTTTACAAGTCCCCGGACGGGATTAACTGGAACCCACACGATTTGTTTGGCGCCGCTTACGGCAACGGCCAATACGTCGTCGTGGGAGACAACGGCTCCATTCTTTCGTCACTGGACGCGGTGACCTGGACCCCTCGCGATGCCGGAACAACCAATCGGTTGCTGGCGGTCGCCGGCAACGCGAGCGGGTTCGCTCTCGTGACGGGCGGTCCGGCGATCCTCGGCTCACCGGACGGAGTCACTTGGACTCCGCGCAACACGGGCACGACGAACGGACTCTACGGCATTGCCGCGGGGAATGGTCTTTTTGTGGCGATTGGCCAACGGGGCACGATCGCGCATTCGCTTGACGGAACCAATTGGTACAGCTCGGCGTTCGCAGCGAACCTCCAATGGATCGCGATCACCTGTGGGAACAACGGGTTTTTCGCGATTGGCAACGTTTACGACGCGGCTGGACCGCACGGAGCAACGTTGACCTCTAGCGTGGATGGAGGGCTGGTGATCACCCCGTGGGCGCCGGTCACCTGGCCGACCGATGCGGTCCTCGCGGCCGGGAGCGGCGTGATCGTCCTGGCAACGGCCACCTCCACCTGGACATCAACAAACGGGGTCGATTGGACGACGAATTACTCCGGTTTTTACCTCGATCAACCTTCGACGATCGGTTACGGAGCCGGGCAATTCATTGTCCCGGCGTTGGTTTTTGCACCGCGTTGCTTTCCATGCCCGTCTTATTGGGGCGTTTTCAGTTCGCCAGACGGCGTGAACTGGGGCGGTTGGGGGTTTGATCAACGCGGTCCACTCTACGGGATCGGTTATGGCGGCGGCCGATTTATCGCGGTAGGAGCCGCTGGGGCGGTCTGGGAGTTTGCAGTAACGCCCGAGTTGGGGACGCTTCGGCCACTTTCGGGCGGCGGCATGCGAGGCTCAATCTCCTGGGTAGCGGCGGCAAGTTGCGCGTTGGATGTTTCGACGAACCTGACGGACTGGACGCGGCTGACGAACGTGGCGACGACCAACGGCACGGCGCAGTTCAGCGATCCGGCGGGGACGAATTTTTCCCG
>JAGWYX010000865.1 GCA_018969165.1 Verrucomicrobiota bacterium | reverse complement strand
CGCGTTCCCGACAACGATGCGTGGAAAGGCTCGACGTTCGGGGTTGGATGCGCATTGGGACTCTGCCTCCCGGCCCATTCCGTAGCAGCCGGCGTCAGTCGGCTCTGATCGCCTTCGTTGGAAGGGTGAGCGGACTCACGTCCGCTGCTACGGGGTGCATGTCGAACCCGTTTCATAAGCCCGGCAATGGACTGGTCCGGCTGTCGCCGTTAAGATGCACGAACGCCTCGGCCACCTTGACCCCCGCCTCGCGCCCGCGAAACCCGGCCACGATCTCGTGGCGCTGACGCCAGATGCCCACCCCGTCCTGGCTCACGTGGGCGAACAGCACGGATTTCTTCCGTTCCACCACCGACGTGATATCGACGCAGGTGTTGGGGAAAAAACCCTGGGTCTGGCTCCCCGTGTTGACCTCGAAGAAGCCAAGGCCCGGATGCTGGGCGCCACGGTCTGAGGTTGACATAAGCCCCATCAGTGGTTGAACAAAAACTCTTTGCTCGTCAATAGCGCCCAATACATGTCCTCGAGCGCCGGACGTTCCGCCGGGCCCTTCGCGGCGGCCAACGCCGAGCGTATCTTGCCCTGCTCCGCGGCGGTGGGGTACCGGGCCAACGCGCTCAAATAGGCCGTCTCGATCATCCGATTTTCGGGCGTCTTGGCCGCCAGCAATTTCGCGATCGCATTGTCCTTGGCCTCGAGCTTCGTGTTGAGCGTGTCCCCATTCGAGAGGTGCAGGATCTGGGCGACGCTCGGCTCGTCGGTCCGCTCGCAAGCGCAGGTGTTGTTCCGGTCCGGCCGACCGAACGATTTCAGAAAATACGAATCCACGTTCGAGTCCGGCAATTGCACCGCCCGCCAGCCGTCCGGGTAATTGGGGAACTTGGACGGCACGCCGGTGACCTCGGAAACCGCATCGAGCAGCACCTCGGCCATGAGCCGCCGTGGGTAATAATGCGCGTAGTATCTCGTGTCCGCCTCGTTCTCCGGCAGCGGTTCGCTCGACCGCTGGTAGGTCTCGGACTGAAGGATCGCGCGCATCAACTCCTTGAGATCGAACTGGTGGTCGGCCAGGTATTTCGCGGCGGCGGTCAGGAGTTTCTCGTTGCTCGCCGGGTTGGTGACCCGCAGATCGTCCACTTTCTCCACCAACCCCACGCCCATGAAATTCGCCCAGACCCGGTTGACAATCGCCCGCGTGAAATACGGGTTTTGACGCGACGTCATCCAGTCCGCCAACGCCCCGCGACGGTCCCGCGGGTCGTCCAGCGACAGCGGTTTGCTGTCCAACGGCGTCGGCGATTGCGGCCGGCCCGTGCGCGGTTGGACCAGGTCGCCGGAACTCGAGACGAAGATGACCTCCTCGCCGTCGCCGGGACCGTCTTTTGCGCGCACCCGCGCGAACAGGTTGGCCATTTGGTAATACTGGTCATTGGTCCATTTCTCCATCGGATGATTGTGGCACTTGGCGCAATTGATGGACATCCCCAGAAAGGCCTGGCACGCCGTCTCCGACATCAGCCGCGGGTCGTCGTGCAGGACATAGAAATTCCCCGCGCCGTTCCTCAGGGTGCTGCCCTGCGCCGTGAGAATCCGCCGCGCGAAGACGTCCCATGGCGTGTTCGCCGCGACGTTGTCGCGAATCCAATCGTAATAGGCCCACATCGCCGCCGGCCGCAGGCGCCGGCTTTGCACCAGCAACAAGTCCGACCACTTGTAAGCCCAGTAATCCACGAACTCCGGCCGCCGCAACAGCGCCTCGATCAGCGCGTCTCGCTTCTTGGGCGAATGGTCCGCCAAAAACTCGCGCGTTTCCTTCGCCGTCGGCAGCACCCCGATCGTGTCCACGAACCCCCGCCGGATGAACTCGGCATCGGTGCACCGCGGCGAAGGCGGCAGGTTCAGGTCCCGGAGTTTCTCCAGCACGAGGTTGTCGATAAAATTCCGGCGCTTGGCGCGGGCGAACGTATCGGCCGGCACCGCCTGTTCATACGGCGCGGTGAGGGTCGCGATCGTGATCCGGCTCAGGTACCAGGCCGTGATCGCCCCTTCGCCGTGCCCGACCACTTCCGCTCGCCCGTCGTCGTCCACCGTCGCGACCGTCGTGTTCGCGGAGGTGTATTTGGCCCAGCGCGTCACATCCTCGACGTGGCCGTCGCTGAAATGCGCGCGGACGACCAACTGCTGGGCCGCGCCCGGTTCGAGCACGACGTGTTCGGGCAACACCTCGAGATGGTCGATGCGCGGATCGTCGGCCTTCGGTCCGGGCGTGCCCGCGGCGATCCATTCCGACAGCACGCGGTATTCGAGGGAATTGGTGCTAAAGCGCAGCCCGCCCTTGTGCGGGACGGTGGTGGTCGGCTTGAGCAGGATCAAGCTGCGGCCGGGGTCCGCCGGCACAA
>JAGWYX010000864.1 GCA_018969165.1 Verrucomicrobiota bacterium | reverse complement strand
CGCGGGCCTGGCGGGGATTGAGCAGCGGCTGGACTGCGGCGCGGAGTACGTCGGCAATGCCTACCTCGACCCCCGGCTCCCGGCGCTCCCCAAAACCCTCCGGGAAGCCGCGGGCTTGCTCGACAAGAGCGCCCTGGCGCGAAAGGCCTTTGGCGATCACGTCGTGGAATTCTACGCGCATACCGCCCGGCTGGAAGCAGACGCCTTCGATAACACCGTGACCGACTGGGAACGCCGGCGCTACTTCGAGCGCATCTAATCCACGCGCGGCGAGCGTCCGCCTCTCGCCGCTGCTGGCAGCAGCGGAGCGGGCGCGCGTTTTTATTGCGCGCGACAGAACCAATCCCTACCTTGCTCGCGTGAAGCTCTCCGTCAAAAGTGATTATGCCGTGCGCGCCATCTTCGGCCTCGCTCGACACCATCACGAAGAGGAGGCCTGCCGGGTCGAAATCCTGGCCCAGGAACAGGCCGTGCCCGCCAATTACCTGGTGCAAATCCTGATCGAGTTGAAATCGGCCCGCATCGTCCAAAGCCTGCGAGGTAAGGACGGCGGTTATCGCCTGGCTCGGCCGCCGGGGGACATTACCCTGGCCGAGGTGCTGCGATGCGTCCACGGCCAACTGTTTGAATCGCCGGCGCTGACCGATCCCAGGTGCGCGCCCGAACTCCGCGCCGCCTGGAAGCACCTGCAGCACGCTCTCACCGAGACCGCCGAGAGCTTGAACTTCCAGCAGTTGCTCGAAGCCAGCGTCGAACGCGAGAAGATGTACTATATCTGAAGCGATCCACCACCGTGTCAAGCGCATGATCCGCGGATTGATCAACTGGTATCTCCACGCCCTGGACACCGGCGGTTACCCGCTGATTGCCCTTCTGATGGCCGTCGAGAGTTCGGTGCTCCCGCTGCCCAGCGAGTTCGTGATCCCCCCGGCGGCGCATCTCGCCCACAGCCAGGGACGATTCAGCATCCTCGGAATCGTCATCGCCGGCGCCCTCGGTTCCTGGCTCGGCGCAACCGTCATGTACTGGGCGGCACGCCTCGGGGGACGCCCCCTGGTCTTGCGCTACGGCAGCTACCTCCTGCTCTCCGCCGAAAAGGTGGCCGGGGCGGAGCGTTGGGCGGCCCAATTTGGCGCCGTCGGCATCTTTGTCTCGCGTGTGCTGCCGGTCGTCCGCCACCTCATCGGCATCCCGGCTGGTATCGTGCGGCTCGATTACCGGGTGTTTTCCCTCTACACGCTCCTGGGATCGGCCCTCTGGTGCGGGGTGCTCTCGTGGATCGGCATCGTCGCCGGCCAGGACGAAAAACTCATGCGCGGCGAGCTGCATCGGCTGACGCTGTGGACCGTTGGTGCCGCCGCTGTCCTTGCCGCCATGTACTATTTCCTCGTCCACCGCTTCATGCGGCCGGCCGCCGAGAAGTGACCCATTCTACCGATTCCCGGCGCTGACCGCTGCGCCTCCATCCAGTTCGAGCAGCCGGCGAATGTCGCCAGTCAACGAAATCAGCGCGCCCTGCAGCGCGGGCCGCTGCATCTGGCTCGGCGCCAGGTCGCCAGCCCGGCCCTCCAGGATGAGCGCCACCGGCCTCCCGGTGCTCAGCAACCGACGCGCCTGTGAAAAGAGCCGCCCGTCCTTGATCGATTCTGCGAAGTCAGTCAGCGCTTTGCGTTCGAATAACCAGTCTTCGACCAGGTAATCCCCGACTCTCAGACGCCGGACCTCAACCGCCACATCATTCATGCTCTGCAGCACCGCCACCACCGGCGCCGCCCGTTCCCGATCGTCGGCCACAACGTGGACAAATCGCGCCGCGGGGTCAGGTCTCGACATTTGACAATTCCACCCGGATCCGACGCACCGCCTGCCCCACAAGCAAGTCGTGGCACAAGCGGCGCCCAAAGCGACTGACCGCCGCCCCTGCCGACGTGTAATCAAGTCCCCCGGCCAACTCGGCCAGTCGTCGCAAATGCATCCGCCCCAAATGTCGCCCTACCCAGAGTGCCGCATCCCGCCCCCAATCCCCACGTCGGTCTCGGAAGGCGTCCCATTTCTCTCCTTTGACCGTCTCCACGGCTCGCAGAATCTGCTCCCAGGTCAGAGGAGTCACGAGCGCCCTGGCGCCCGACTGTTCCCGTCGGTCGCCCTTGAGCCCTTCGCTTACCCTCCGAGCAAAGGCTTCGGTCCCCAGGATCACCCCCCCCGATGAGCCCCGTCCAGGGAGATTCCGCCAGGCCCTCCCGAACCGCGGATTCGGTGTAAATCCGCAGACTTTCTATTTGCTCCTCAGTATCCCGCCCGCCGCTGAGACTCTGCAATACGTCCCGTGTCAACCAGGGGGGCGCCTCGGACAAACCAACATATGCCCGATACGAACTCCAACGCCAGTTCCGCAATAC
>JAGWYX010000863.1 GCA_018969165.1 Verrucomicrobiota bacterium | reverse complement strand
CGGTCCCGGCACACGCGCGCGGATCTCCGTGCCCTGACCCGGGGCCGACCGGATCGTGAGCGTGCCGTTCACCAGCGCGGTGCGTTCCCGCATGTCCAGCAGACCCAGACCGGAAGACCGGCCTCGTTTGGGTTGGCGCGCCACGACCTCGAACCCGCGGCCGTTGTCGCGGATCTTCAGCTCGACGCCACCGTCACGCGCGCCCAATTGCACGGTGACCCGCGTGGCGGCGGCGTGTTTTTCGACGTTGCTCAGGCCTTCCTGCACCAGGCGATACAGCATCAATTCCAGCTCGCCGGAAAGGCCGGGAACCGGCGGCCGCACCCGCAGGCTGGCTGGGACGCCGGTGCGCTCGCGGAATTCGGCGCACAGGCCGCGGAGGGCCGCGGCCAAGCCCAACTCGTCCAGCTCACTCGGGCGCAAGTTCTCCGAGATGCGGCGCACCTCCCGTATCGCCCGATCGATCAGGTTCACCGAATCGGTCACCGGCGGCGGGTCCGGGACACGGCGGGCGGCGGCGCCCGGGCCCGCCGCGGGCAACAGCCGGAATTTCGCCGAAGCCAGCAACTGGATCACGCCGTCGTGCAGCTCGCGGGCAACCCGTTTGCGCTCGCTTTCCTGGGCGGCGATAATGCGCCGGGAGAGGCGCCGCAGACCGGCTTCGGCGCGCTTCCGTTCCGTGATGTCCTCGAAGGTGGCGACCAACCCCAAGCGACCGCCCCGGGCCGAAATCATGGGCGCCGAGCGGACCGCCACCCACCGCACTGCCCCGGTCGCCTTGCCAAAACGGAATTCGGCGGCGAACGCGCCGCCCTGGACCGCGGCGGTAAACCATTGCTCGCGCACCCGTTCGCGGTCGTCCGGGTGGATGAACCCCGTCCAGCCTTCGCCCAGGGCCTCCTCGAAGCCAAACCCGCCGATTGCCTGGCAGCGGGGGTTGGTATAAACACAGTGACCGCGGGTGTCGGATTGGAAGATCCCGACGGGCGAGCAGGCGCTCAAGGAATGAAAACGCTCCTCGCTTTCGCGCAGGGCCTGCTCGGCGCGCCGCCGCCGCAGGAACTGCGCGACCTGCTGCGCCAGCACGCTGAACAGCTCGAGCAGGTCCGGCGTCGGCCCCGCGCGCGCCTGCCGGTAAAACGCCAGGACCCCCAGGACCTGGCGTTCGCGCCGGATGGCAAACCCCAGCCCCCCGTGCAAATCCGCCGCCGCCAGCGCCGCCGCCCGCGGTGAGGTCTTGTCCCGGCTCACCTCCGCCATGCCAATCGACTCGCCACCGGACCAAACCCGCCCCGGCAGACCCATCTCGGGCGCCAAACTGATTTGCCGCGTCACGCCGTCCAATTCGTCCTGCGCCAGGGAAGGCAAATGCCAGGTCTCGATGCATTCGAGCGTGTGCGACCGGTGATCGACGTTCCACAACTCCCCGCGGTCCCACGCCAGCTTCTCGCACACCACCGGCAACAAGCGGTGGGCTGCTTCACCCAGCGTCGTGGCTTCCGCCAGCAACCGCGCGGCGACCAGTTCGAGGTCCAACCGTTGTTCCGCCCACCGCCGCTCAACCTCGGCCCGGTCGCTCCCCGCCGGGTCGGCCTCACTGGGGCAATCACGCTGTCGTCCACCTTCATCGGAGAACCGAGGTGACATCTTGGGCACAGGCTAATTCGATTTGCCCGATTGGCAATGCTAGAGTCCTTGAATTCTGAAACTTGCTGTTATCAAGCCAAGGTTTGGCGTCCCTTCCGCCGTCTGAGGCGACGCCTCGCTAGCAAACGTGCCGGTCCTCCTCAATCGTCAACTATCCCCCGCAGATGCACGATGGTCGCACCCCAGCCGCCGAACGCGTCGCTCGCCGGCGCAAAGGATCGCACCGCCGGCAGCCGGCCGAGCAGGGCATGCACGGCGGCGCGCAATTGACCAGTCCCTTTGCCGTGAATGATCCGGACTTCGAAGATGCCTCGGGCCTGGCAGGCCGCGAGGTAGTCGGGCACCAGCGTTTTGACTTCCGCGGGTCTGAACGTGTGCAAATCCAGCACGCCGTCCACCGGCAGTTCGATCGGCTCCGGACCCGGTTCAGGTGGAGACGGCGGCGGCATCAGAGAGAAGATAGCATATGCTCCGCCACTGGTTCTAGGTTGTGTCGGCGTGAGGAAATCCGATAATTGTCCTTCGGTGAACGATCCCAGCGCGAACCCGCCGCCGCCTGCCCCGGACGATTCCGCAGCCGCGGACCGGCTGCTGTCCGTCGTTTACGAAGAGCTGCGCCGGTTGGCCGCGCAAAAACTCGCGCGTGAAACGCCGGGCCAGACGCTCCAAGCCACCGCCCTGGTGCACGAGGCCTGGCTGCGGCTCGGCGGCGATCAACAGCCGGCCTGGCAGAATCGCGCCCACTTTTTTGCCGCG
>JAGWYX010000862.1 GCA_018969165.1 Verrucomicrobiota bacterium | reverse complement strand
CGGCGGCGTCAATCCGAATCGGGCGCCGCATCCGTTTCCGCGGTGCCGTGGGGCGACGAGAGGCGTCGGCCGGCTTCACGCCGCCCCGCCGCCGGGGTTGGTGGCTGCCGGTTGGGAGGTATCGGTCACCAACCAATCACGCCAGGCGTAAAACCACCAGCCGACCCGCTCGTGCAGGTAGAGCTCGAGCTGCTCGAATCCCTCCCGGCGCGGCAACAAGAAATAACCCCGGGATTCGTCGCTCACGCCGACCACCCGGAAATCGCAGGCCACGGGCACCACCGCGACGCCGGCCTTGCGGAAGGTCGCCGCCGCGCGCTTCATGTGAAAGGCCGAGGTCACCAGCAGGATGCGTTTCCACCCGTGTGCCTTCGCCAGGGTGGCGAAGTGCACCGCCTCATCGTGAGTATCGGCGTTCGCCTCGAGGGTGAACAATGGCGTGACCGGCAGGCGCCAGGTGGTGAACCATTTCTCCAGCAACGGCCCGTCGGCCAGCTTCTGGCCGTTCGCCTCGTAGCCGCCGCCGCCCAGGACCAGCGCGCCGGCCTTGCGCAACCGCATCATCTCCACGGCCGTGACGATCCGGTCCGCGGCGGCCGTCAGGTCCACGCCGAACACATCGTAGCGCGAGGGCCGGTGGGCGCCGCCCAGCATCACCACCGCGTCGCCTACGGGCAGGTCGCCGAGGCCCGCGCGGGCGTAAGGGCCTTCGAGCGTTCCCAACAGCACGGTGGCCAGCGGGGTGCTGCCGATCCCATACACCAGGCCGACGAACACCCCTTGGATCAGCGCGCAACTCCATCGTTTCCGGCGCAAGAACCACAACATCGACAAGCACAGCAGGACCCAGAACAGCGCCAGGGGTTCGCTCAGCGGCTCCAACACCCGAATCCAGTTCATCATAAGTCGCGCCAGTCTAGCCCCGCGCCGGCGCGGCGACGATGTCTAAATCGGAATACCGGCGGCGTGACAACGCCCTGGAATTGAATTATGTTCCCTCCAAGTTCGATCGTTGGTGCACGTCCGTTGCTTCGCTGGGGAAGCTCGCCCCTGCCACCTGAGTTTATGCCCGAAAAGAATCTCGTTACCTTGACCGACGCGGACGGAAACCTCGCCCAACTCGCGCCCGAGTTGGGCGCTTGGCTCCTCCGCTACGCCCGCCCCATCGGCCCGCACGGCCTCGTGGACGCCCTGCATTATCGTCCAGCCGTAGTGGACCGGTATCCGCGGGAGATGTACGCGGGAATTCCCGTGTTGTTTCCGCTCGTCAGCAGAAATACCGCGGGCGGCCGCGAGCATCACTACGAGTGGAACGGGCAACTGTTCGAAATGCCCCAGCACGGCTTTGCCCGACGCTCGAAGTGGACGGTGATCGAGCAGACTGCCACCGCGCTGGCGATGGAGTTGACCGACACCCCCGCCACGCAGGTCCAATACCCGTTCGCCTTCCGGCAGCGGCTGCGTTATCACCTGGCCAACGGCCGGCTGCACTGGGAACAGATCATCGAAAATCGCTCGGCCACGCCGCTGCCGTTCAGCACCGGCTTCCACCCCTACCTGGCGGTGCCGCTGACTCCCAAAAGCCGACGCGAGGACTGCTTCGTCGAAATCCCGGACGCCCGCCGCGCCTCCCCCCACGGGAACTGGGACCGCTACACCACCAAGCCGTTCCTGGCGCAGAACTGGAGCGTGCAGGAGGACGTGGCGCCCACGCTCTTCCTGACGGATTTGAAGAAGCGCGAGTTGACGCTGGTGGACCCGGGGAGCGAACTCGAGGTGGTGCTCAATTTCGAGGAGGCGCCCCTGCACCGGTTCGTCGCCCTGTGGGCCCGCTCGACCAGCGAACCGTTCTATTGCGTCGAACCGTGGACGGCGCTGCCCAATTCCTTCACGCGCGCCAAGGACCACGAACTGATCCTGCTGGAGCCCCAGCGCACCTTCCGGGCGGCGATGTGGCTGGAGCTGCGGCCGATGGCCTGAGCACCCGGCGCCAAAACCCGTCGGCGCCCTCCGCCGTGCCGCCTTCCGCGCAACCAACGCCCTACTGGGCGCCGTCCACGATGAGGCACAGCAATGGCTCCAGCGTCCGGCCGGCGCGTTCGGCGTAAAGGGTCGGCATCGCTCGCATGAAAGTCTTGGCCTCCATCGGAACGACCAGGTTGATCGTCGCGCCGCCGAATCCGCCGCCCGACAGGCGCGCGCCCAGGCACCCCGGCTGGTGGCGCGCCAGCTCGACCAGCAGGTCCAGCTCGGCGCAACTGTTCCTCAGAAAGTCGCGCGAGCTGGCGTGGCTCTGATACAGGAACTGACCGAATTGCTCCAGATCCCCGGCGCGCAGCGCCTGCTCGCCGGCAATGACGCGCCGGTTCTCGCCGATGACGTGATAGGCGCACTGGTACTGGC
>JAGWYX010000861.1 GCA_018969165.1 Verrucomicrobiota bacterium | reverse complement strand
TCGTTCACCGCATGGTGGGCTCTGCCCAGACAATGGCGCGCGCGTTACTTGCGGTAAGCGAAGATCATTCCTTCGTTGGTCATGGTGAAGGTATCACCTTCGACGGTGCCAACGGTCATGCCGGCCCCTTCCCACTGCATGGTCAGTTGCGAACCTTGCCGGGTGTAGGTGGCCTTGACCTCGATGGCCGAGTCGCGGCCGGCCAGGACCATCTTGCTGGTGCAACTGCCGTTGGCATTGATGATGAAGCTGCCGGATTTGACCCCCAGCGCGTGACCTTCGTGCTGCACGTTGCAAGGGACCTTGTTCCCATCGACGCTTACCAGGGCGTAGGTGCCGACGGGATTGGCGTCGGCGGCGACCCTCGCGTCCTGCTTGCAGCCCGCCAAGACCATCACCAGGAACATGGGCAGAAGGCCCAGAAGAACTGAGGGATGCGCGATTTGCCGTCGTCTGCCTGCCGATTCGGGTTGTTTTGTTTTCATGGTGGAAGGGTAACGCCGCGTCAGGGGATCGATTAATCGATAATGCTGGCCGGCGCATTCCGAGAATCGATAGTCAATGTCCACAGGCGGACGACTCGTGCCGGGTCTGGGAGGTCCGCCTTGCCGCCTGATTCAATGCGCGTGCTCTCGCAGGGCGTCGACGATCCAGACCATGCCCTCCGTATCCAGTCCACAGTACCGCTCCAGCGCCCGGCGCACGCGCTGCCGTTCCTGAGCCGTGGCCTCGCCGAAGGTGACCCGCAAGAACTCCAAGCTGGCGGTGCTGCCTTCCTGAATATCCAAGTGCTCGTAACCCTTGCCCGTCAGCGCCGGGAGCACGGCCTTCATGGACGCCGAGCCATTCTGCTCGGGGTGATAGTACCTAAAACCCCGGAAGGGCAGCAGTAAATCAACGATCCGTGGTTCAAGCTGCCGGTACCAGGACCGGTACTCGGGCAGGAGATCACAACATTCCTTCAGGCGGCCTTTCTCGAAACAGGCGTTGTAAACCACGATCGAGCCGCTCGAACTGATAACCGTTTTCAGTTGGCGCATGAATTCCGGGCGCGGATCGTCTCGGCCATCCGCCAGAAAGCCGAAGTGCTCCGGCTCGGCTCCGGGTGTGCGCACGACGTGCAAGCTGAACTGAAACGGCACCTGGGTGTAGGGCCGCAAGCCGTCGAACAGCGGAATCGCCGTGGCCAACGTCTCGAAATCCAGAAAACTGATGGGGTATTCCAACTGATCCAGGAAATTGGCGATGGCGGCTTTGTCAACCTGCGCCTGGCCGGTGACCGCGGCCCGGTGTTGGATCTTCTGGTTCTCGGTCAATGTGACTCGGGCCGGGATGTCTTCGAGCGCCAGGATGCCGTCGTCGAGCAACCGGAATCCCTTCTTGCCGCCCCGGTAAAGCGTCGTGACGTTTTGCCCCGGCAAAAATGACCAACAGTGCTCGTGCAGCGGGCAGGGGTACGGATCATCGCAGTGCGGACCGATGCGGATGTCTGGGCATCCACGCTGCCGGATCACCTTGAACTGGTCGCCGAGTTGGTCTTCGACCGCTTGAGCAAGGCTCGAAATCTGTGCGGTCAAATCCACCAGCGTGAAGAGCTCGCGCGGGCCGACCGGTCCTTGTCGTACGAAATCCGGGTTGATGTGGAGCAGCGCGACCCGCCGCAGCCGCACGCCGGCTTGGGTCAGCACCCAGGCTTGGAATCCCAGATCATCCAGGTGCACGTCTTTGGCGCTGATCGTCGATTTGACCTCGATGATGTCCCAATCGTCCAGGCCGGCCGGTTTGAGGATGTCCACGCGGGCGTAGCTGCCTTCGGCAGCAAACGCCGCCTCGAACAGCGGCCGGCGCAGCTTGAGCGCGTGCCGGGTCAGTTGCAGAGTTTCGTCGAGATCGGCGACGCCTGCGCCAACCTCGATCCCGGTGGGGAAAAGCTGTTTGGCCAGCGCACCGACTTCATGCCCTTGATCGAAGATTGCCTGCTGGTTGGCGTCCGGCTCAGGGATGAGGTGTTTGGTGTTATACGCGTGCCAGAGCAGCTTGGGGCATTGCCGGCCCCACAGGAATTTGCTCTTCGAGATCAGCGGTTGCCGGTTATCGGCATCCGCCGTCGCGGCGGGGTTGGGGGACGTGGCCATCGAGGGCATAATGTCACGGGCACGCCACCCGGTCACGATGGGAATGTCTCGATGAACCGCGCCGACAGCACCGGCAGGATGAATGAGCACCGCGTGCGCCGAGGTTTCAGCCTTGGGCGTGTAGTTACTGACCAGACCCTGGGAGAGAATACAGTTTGTGGCGTCGCTTTTGGCTTCTGGCTAGGCGCCAGACCGGGAGTGTATCCCAGCGATACTGGACCGGTCGCGCAACAACGCCAGCAGCCAAAAGCGGCGCCACCCTCCGGGC
>JAGWYX010000860.1 GCA_018969165.1 Verrucomicrobiota bacterium | reverse complement strand
TACGATCCGATGCACCAGAAAGGCCGGCGCGGCTCCAAACGAAATGATGTCGGCCAGCGAATCGAACTCGCGCCCGAAGGGGCTTTCGAACCCGCCCATGCGCGCCACGCGCCCGTCCAGCAGGTCGAAGATGCACGCCAGCAGAATGTAGAACAAGGCGTGCCGAATGATCGAGTTGAAATTCGACGCGCTGTTGTCCGCCTCGACGATCTTCGTCAGGGCCAGAAAACCGCAGAACAAGTTGGCCGCCGTCAGCAGGTTCGGCAGCAGGTAGATTTTGACCTTGCTGGATTCGCTCTCCGGCACGACGCGCCTGGCCGCCGACTCCGCCATAACGCGCCTCACCCGCGCAGGGCGACCACGGTCTGGCCGCCCTTGACCTTGTCGTTCAGCCGCACCTGCACCTTGGCCGTCAACGGCAGGTAGAGGTCCACCCGCGAACCGAACTGAATCAGGCTGGTCCGCTCCCCGCGCGCCACCGTGTCCCCCAGCGCGATCCACGGCACGATGCGCCGGGCCAGCAGGCCCGCGATCAACCGCACCGCCACCTTTTCTCCCGGCTGCTCGCTCGAGTCCAAACCGATCAACAGGTTCTCATTGTGCTCGGCCGATTCGAGCTTCATCGCGTTGAGGAACTGGCCGTCCCGGTGTTCGAGACAGGCGACGCGTCCCGCCACCGGGGCGTGCTGCACATGCACGTCAAACACCGACAGGAAGATCGAAATCCGCTGGCAGGTCCCGCCCAGGAACAAGGGTTCCTCGACCTGGTCGATGCAGTCCACCTTGCCGTGGGCCGGTGCAACGATGGCCGTGGAGGCCGACGGGACCAGTGGTTCGGGGTCGCGGAAAAAGTAGAGGGTGAACAGCGTAAACACGACCCAGACCCCGAGCAGGGCGGTGGCCAGCGTGACCACCAGCGAGCCCACGAAGGTGGCGATAATCCCACCGACGATCAGCGCCACCAGGACCGCCAGCGCGCCCACGATCAGGCGCAGGGCGCTCCGGCGGGCCTTGCCTTTGTGTTTCACACGATCATCTTAGCCCCCAGGTGCGGCTTGGAAAGGGGATAATGCAGGGCTTGACTTGGGTTGAGTTTGCTTCCAGGCTCAGCCCCCTAAGAAGGCCGTGAACGAAACCACCCGCTACCTGCAGTCGGTCGCCGACCCACCGGGCGTCGAGATGGCCGTGCTCGTCAATTACCTGCTCATCGACGCCATCAAGGCCGGCGCCAGCGATATCCACATCGAGCCCTGGGAAAGCACGCTGGTGGTGCGGGTGCGGCTCAACGGCGTCCTCCAGGAGTTGGTGCATCTGCCGCTCGATATGATGGAGAAGATCTCGGGGCGCCTCAAGGTCATGGCCAACCTCGTCAGTTACCAAATCGACCTGCCCCAGGAAGGCCACGCCGCGACCCCGCCCGAACTGGGCGGCGTCGAGCTGCGCATCTCGATCTTCCCCACGGTCCGCGGCGAGAAGATCGTGGTCCGGATATTCGACCCCAGCAACCGGAGTTTCGACCTGGCCCAACTTGGGTTTGAAGCCGAAGTGCTGGAGGCGCTGGTCAAACTCCTGGCGCGTCCCAGCGGCCTGATCCTGCTGACCGGTCCCACCGGCTCGGGCAAGACCACGGCGATGTACGCCGCCTTGACCCATCTGGTCCAGCGCCACGGCGTGGCCATCAGCATCAGCACCGTCGAGGACCCGGTCGAGTTCAACTTGCCGATGGTCAGCCAGGCCCAGATCAACCCGGCCAAAGAATTCAGCTACCCGGTGGCTCTGCGGTCGTTGATGCGGCAGGATCCCCAAGTCATCATGGTCGGCGAAATCCGCGATCCGGAAACCGCCGGGATCGCCGTCCAGGCCGGCCTGACCGGTCACCTGGTGATGAGCACGATCCACAGCGGCAGCACCGCCGGCGTGTTCGCCCGGTTGATCAACATGCAGATCGAACCGTTCCTGCTGGCCTCCAGCATCAACGGCGTGCTCGGGCTGCGGTTGATCCGCAAGAACTGCGGGTTCTGCACCCAGCCGTATCAGCCGGAGCCCGCCCTGCTCCGGCTGGTGCCCCCGGCGATGATCGAGGAAGCCAGTTTCCGCCACGGCGTCGGTTGCCAGGAATGCGTGGACACCGGCTACGCCGGGCGCACCGCCGTTACCGAGCTGCTGACCGTGGATGAAGTCGTGCGCGACGCGATCCTGCAGAAGCTGCCGACCCGCACGCTGCAGGAGGTGGCGATCCGGCAAGGGATGAAAACGCTCTGGCAACAGGGCCTGCGTCGCATCGCCGCCGGCCATACTTCGCTCGAGGAAATCCTGCGCGTGGTCGCGGCCGACCAGGTGTGAGGTTGACGAGGCGCGCCTCAAACTCCCGATCAGTCGGGTCTCGCGGATGCGGACCGCGAGTTGTCCT
>JAGWYX010000859.1 GCA_018969165.1 Verrucomicrobiota bacterium | reverse complement strand
CGCCGCCTGCGTTTTCCGCCTCAAGGACTCTCTGAGCGAGGCGCGCAGTCGGAACGGACGAAGGAAACGAAAAACCGAAACTGCACGGCAAAGGTGACTTGAGGTCTGAGGCGCGCCTCGCCAGAGTCCTTGAACCGTGAACTTTGATTGCTCGCGCCATGATTAATCGAATCCTCAGACACGACACTCACCGGCCAGGCAACCCCTCAGACCGACGCAGCGGCCCGAGCCGGCGTCCCCGTCGTTGAAAATCAGGTCTAATCACCGAACACTACCCGCAACGTCAGCACCTGGTGCGGCCGGATGTGAAATCGCACGGCGTCGCCGTCGGTCCGCAGCGATCGGCCCGGGACTTCGACCGCGTTCGCCTCGAGCGCGCCTCGCACCTTCAACCGCGGCAGCTTCACCCTACCGTCCGTGTCCCGCCCGGCCGTCTCCAGCACGCGCACCACGAGTCCACGACCGTCCTCGGCCGGCTTCAGCGTCGTCAGCACCAGGTTCTCCGGCGAAACGCTCGCGAGACTGGCCTCCGCCTCGGGCAGTCGCCCATGCCACCCCGGCAATTTGTCGCTGGACTTGAGTGTGGCGACTTCGAGCGGGACTCGCGTCTCCTCGCCCCAGCGTGTTTCGTGCGCCGGATCAAACTGCGCGTGGCTGCTCACCACGTAGCGGTAGCGCAACACCGCCGACGTTTGCCCCGCCCACTTGGGCGACCAGTAATTGTTCAGGGCATACGAGAACACGATCGCCGTCTGGTTGGTGAACTGCGCCAACCATCGGCCCCGGCAAATGTCCCCAAGACAAACCAGCGGTGCGTCCACCGACGCGACCGAAACCGATACCCGCCCGTCCTGCACATTGACGAGCCGCTGGATGGCGAACCAGTCGCTGCAACCGCCTTCGAGCAGGTCCCGCGCGGGATCGACGAACGCGTTCGGGATATCGTAGTGAAACACCGGCCGCGACATCGCCCAGGGAAAAGCGAAATAGGACGCCTGCTTGGCCAGCAGCAGGTCCACCTGGATAGTGTTGTCGAACTCGATTTCCTTGGTGTCGTCAGGCAGCAGGATTTCCGTCTCGAGGCGTGGGGTGTGCAGCGCCGACGCCGTCATCCGAATCCGGTGCCCCCACGGTGTTTTATCAACCCCCATCAGCGCGCCGTTCTCCGCATGGTGAATGTCCAGTTCCGCCGGCGGCAGCCAGGGAAACGGATGCAGCAACCGCGAGTCCTCAGCGCCACGGCCGCGGCCGGTTTGGCTCCCGCCCCCGCTGACGAACAGGTATTCATTCGCCCGAAACGGGCTGCCCGCGTCCACCAGCTCGCGCCCGAGTTGCTTGTCATAGATGCTTTGGACCGCGGCGCGTGACGGATCCAGCGTCAGCCGGTAAAACCGGTTTTCGACCACGGTGCTCGCCGATTCGGTCGAAGCCACCGGCCGCGGCGCCGCGCCGGCTTCCAGCCGATACACCTGGTAACCGACTGCGGGAACGTTCGCGGCCCAGAAGCGCACGGTCTGCATGCCGTCTTTCTGATCGAGCACCTCGAGCCGCACCCGTTGGCCGGTGCTCAAATTCGTCAGTGCGGTGCCTTGGCCAAGCTGGAATTGCACCAGGCCGCTCCGCGGCCAGCCCAGCGGATTAAACACCAGCAGGTTCTGGCCCTCGGTGCGGACCAGGTCGCCCAATTGGCTCACGCTGCGACGCAACAGCCGGTCAATGTCCCATTCATTCCGGAACGTCAGATCGATCTTCTCTTTCACGATGCCGACAGCGGCCTCGGACTCCGGGCGATCATTCAGCCCGCCGACGCCGAAGTTGTGCTCGGCATACAGGAGCAGGTCCCGCCAGATGTCGTGATCGAGGTCGCGCGGGAAGCGCAGCTTCGGAGCGAGCGCGACGGCGAGCGTCGCGAAGGTTTCGGCCGTAACCGCGCGCGCCTGGTTGGCCCGATCGCGTGCCGTGGCGGCAGCGAGGGTGCCAAAGTTATCCGCCCAGTAAGCGCCCCCGGTGCCGCGTACCACCGGCAAACCGGCGCCATAATTCTTCTCGATGTACCGGAAGAAATCGGCAAACCGGCACGGGACCAGTTGCGGCCAGGCATACCGGGCGTTCCACTGCTCGACCGTGCCGGCGTCGTCGTACTCGGTCGGCAGATTCTCGACCTCGGTGCCATAGAGCAGCACTGCGTCGGGCGCGTAATCCGCGCGCTGGTAGGTTCGGAGGAAGCGCGCCACGCCGCCTTTGCCGGATTCCAGCGCGGGCGGCAAACCAAACAATGCCTTGAACTGGTGGTAATGGGACGAAAACCAGGCGAGCACCCGCTGGCCGTCGGGCCCCTCCCACCAGAACGGCGACCGCGCGCTCCATTGGCCGAGCGCGATCATGGGACCGCGGTCCTGGTTGCCGCCATT
>JAGWYX010000858.1 GCA_018969165.1 Verrucomicrobiota bacterium | reverse complement strand
ATTCTGCTTCGGTCCCTGGAACCTGAGCGAGGGCGGGGACCCATACGGACCCACCACCCGCCCTGCGCAGACGTTCGACTGGAAGCTTCGCCAACTCAAAAAGCTCGGGTTCGACGCCATGATGTTTCACGACGACGATGCGGTGCCGGACATCGACGGCAAGTCCGATGCCCAAGTGCGGCGCGAGGCCCGGGCCCTGCGCCGGCGGCTCGCCGACGAAGGCATCGCCGCCGAAATGGTGGCGCCGCGGCTCTGGTTCAGCCCGCTGACCATCGACGGGGCCTACACCAGCAACGATCCCAAGTGCCGGCGATACGCCCTGGACCGCTCGCGCCGTGCGATCGACATCGCTCGCATCCTGGGCACCGATCTGCTGGTCCTGTGGCTGGCGCGCGAGGGGACCTACCTGCGCGAAGCCAAGAACGGCCGGCGCAGCGTCGAACGCCTCGTCGAGGCCCTGGACCAAATGCTCGCGCACGACAAACGCATCCGCATCGCCATCGAACCCAAGCCCAACGAACCGATGGACGTCGCCTACCTCCCGACCATCGGCCACGCCCTGGCGATCGCGCAACTGACCCGCGACCCCAAACGGGTCGGTTGCCTCATCGAGTCGGCGCACGCGCTCCTGGCCGGTCTGGACCCGGCCGACGAGATCGATTTCGCGATGGCGTTCGGCAAATTGTGGTCGCTGCACCTCAACGACCAGAACGGGTTGAAGTTCGATCAAGACAAACCCTTCGCCAGCGCCAATCTCCGGGTCGCCTTCAACCAGGTCCGCGCCCTCCTGCGCAACGGCTACGGCCGGCACGGCGAATACGTCTGTTTCGACGTGCACCCCTTCCGCCCGACGAAGGTCGAGCATTGGCTGGCGCACCTGGACAATAGCCGGCGCACCTTTCTGCGGCTGGTGGACAAGGCCCGACGGTTCGACGAAGCCAGGGCGAAGCGCCTGATTATGGACCGCGACTACCAGGCCCTGGACCAAATGGTGATCGAGCACCTGCTGGGGCGCTGAAACTCGGGTCGTGTCGGCCCACCGCAGAGTCCCAGCGCGGCTTGAGCCGCAACCGCAGGACCGCCGCAGCGGCTTGGCCCGCGAGCGGGCGCCAAATTCATTCCAGCCGTCAAGCGCGAGCAACGTTGCTGCGGCTGGTCGCGGACGACCCAGCCGCGGCCCGAGAAGGCGTCGCGGCGTCAGCGAATTTTAACGGATCGCGCCGCGGAGACGCGGAAATAGAGTTTCCTGAATCGGAACCTGAATCCTGGTTTGGAACCGACGAACCGAATTCCGTTTCACCTCCGCGTCTCGGCGCCTCCGCGGTGAAGAGCCGCATCTCCAACCTGATGGCCCGCGCCCGAAAACGCACCTTGGCTGAAGCCGTCGAGACCAGCACCTGGCTGGTCGCGATGCTCTTTGTCGTCAAGGGAATCGAGCTGGTCGCGCGCGTCTCGCTGGCCGGGCTGGGCATCGTTCCCCGCACCGAACGCGGGTTGATCGGGATTGTTTTCAGCCCGTTTCTGCATGCCAATGCGGCGCATTTGCTCGCGAATGCGCTCCCGTTGTTTATCCTGCTGGTGCTCCTGTTTTGGGACCGGCACTACCACCCCTGGCTGACCCTGGGCCTCATTTGGGGGATAAGCGGCCTGGGGACCTGGTTGATCGGACGTGGCGGGACGGTGCACATCGGCGCCAGCTCGATCATTTTCGGCCTGACGACTTACTTCATTGCCGCCGGCTTCTGGATGAAGAGCTGGCGCACCGTCCTGGTGGCGGTCGCGGTGTTCCTGGCGTTCGGCGGCATTTTCCTCGGCGTGCTCCCGACCAACGGTCCCATCTCCTGGGAAGGGCATCTCAGCGGCGCCCTCGCCGGGCTGTGGGCCGCCCGGCGGAATCGATGAGCTCTGCTTGAGCTTCGCCGCGGAGCGCGAGTTGGCTCACCTCGCAACCGCGCTCGCCCGCTTCACGGAACTTGCGCACGTTTCTTTTGCCCCGGTGCCCGATTCATGCTAAGTGCACTGGACCATGTGGCGCTTCCAACCCCATAGCCTCGAACCTCGATGCCCAGACGGACCGCGGCTTGTCTCAAGCCGTAGCGCGGTCGGCTCCGCCAGGCGCTGCAAATCCGGCGACATCCGCGGTCCGGGCCGCGAACACCGCGCTGGTCTGCGGCGAAAGTCCTCGATCTGGATTCCCAGCCGCGCAGGTGTGCTCTCACTGGCGCTTTGGGCCGCGGTTGCGTTTTGTGAATCGAAGGCGGGTTCGTTCCGTTGCTCGGCGCAAGCCGCCGATCCTCTCGAGCCGGTTGGTTTTTCCAATCCCGAGCACGTCGTGCTGCCGGTGAACCAGGTGCTCACGCCGGCGGGCCGGCAGGTCGAGCTCCCTGGCCTGCGCCCGCAGGTGCTGGCACTCAG
>JAGWYX010000857.1 GCA_018969165.1 Verrucomicrobiota bacterium | reverse complement strand
TACGCTCCGACAAGCGGATGAAGGACAATTCCGAACCACACCGCCGCCCGCCGCCCCGTCCGTTCAGCGGGTCGGCGAGAAGCTCGATCAGCGCCAATCATCCCCCGGATACTACGGAATCGCCAAAATCGGGGGCAAGGAATTTCGCCGTGGCAGATTTCCCACGGCAACTTTCAACTTGCCACGGCCCGGCCAAGGCCGCATAGATGTAAACGCGCCGACCCTGCCGCCAACGGCGGGGCTGTTCACCGCGCGGCCGCTGACTTATATTACATCATGCCTTTCGAAAAACTCGGGCTGGCCCCGGCCATTATCCAGGGGGTCAAGGCGATGGGTTACCTTGAACCAACTCCCATCCAACTGCGCGCGATCCCCTTGATCCTCGCCGGGCAGGACGTGATCGGCAGCGCCCAGACCGGGACCGGCAAGACCGCGGCGTTCGCCTTGCCCATCCTCTCGCGCCTCGAGCATCACGACCCGCGGCCGCGCGTCCTGGTCCTGGAACCGACGCGTGAGCTGGCCGCCCAGGTCGATACCGCCGTTCGGGACCTGGCCCGGTTCACCAACCTGCGCGTCGCGGTCGTCTATGGCGGCGTCGGCTACGAACGCCAGAACCAGGCGCTGCGCACCGGCACCGACTTGATCGTCGCCACGCCCGGCCGGTTGCTGGACCATCTGCAACAAGGCACGACGCGCTTGGACCATATCCAATACCTGGTGCTCGATGAAGCCGATCGCATGCTGGACATGGGCTTCCTGCCCGACGTGCGGCGCATCGTCCAGAAATGCCCCCGCCAACGCCACACCTCCCTGTTCTCCGCCACCATCCCCCCGGAAATCGACGCCCTCGCCAAATGGGCCCTGGTGCATCCGCAGACGATCGAGATCGGCCTCCGGCGCTCGCCTGCGGAAACCGTCCGGCACGTCATCTACCCCGTGGCCGAAGAGCAGAAGGCCGACCTGCTCCTGGCCCTGCTCGACCACGTCAATTATGATTCAGTGATCGTCTTCTGCCGCACCAAACACCGGGCCGACCGCATTGGGCACGTCTTAAAGAAAAATAACCACGCCGTCGCGGTGCTCCATTCCAACCGCACCCAACGCGAGCGCGAGCAGGCCCTCCAGGGCTTCCGCACCGGCCGCTATGAAGTCCTGGTCGCCACCGACATCGCCTCGCGCGGCCTCGACATCGCCGACGTCAGCCACGTCATCAATTACGACGTGCCGCAGCATCCGGAGGACTACGTCCATCGCATCGGCCGCACCGGCCGCGCCCAGTCCACCGGCGACGCCTTCACCTTGATGGTCACCGAAGACGCGCGCCACGTGGACGCAATCGAACGGTTCATCGGCCGGAAAGTCGAGCGGGTGAAACTCCCGAACTTCGATTACAAACACTCGCTCCTGTTCACCGAGCAGCGGCCCGGAGAACTGGCCGCCCAACAACGCAGCATCCGCGGCGTCCGCCTCTCGGGCGGTGGCTATTATTGCGGGCCCGTCCGACGCCGACGCCGCTGAAACACCGGTAGCGCAGCGGCGTCCACCGATTCCCCAGCGGCGCGGCCGCAGACCGTTGGCCGACCGAACGTCGGCCGGCGGAGGGCCCCCACACCTGAGGTCTGCGGCGCGCCTCGCTAGGCCTGGGTCCGGCGATGGACCTTGTGGATTGCCGCCTGGTCGGTGCACTTGATAATCATCTCATCGATGCACACGTGCGCCGGCCGGCTGGCCATCCAAACCAGCGCCTCGGCGACATCTTCGGCCGTGAGTGGAATGACTCCCTCATACACCTTCTTGGCGCGCACCCCGTCGCCCTTAAAACGGACCATCGAGAACTCGGTCTCCGCCATGCCCGGGTCCAGCGAGCCGACACGCAGGCCGGTGCCGCACAGCTCGAGCCGCAGCGCTCGCGTAATCTGCAGTTCGGCCGCCTTGCTGCCGCAGTAAGCGGCGCCCCCTTCGTAAGCCACTCGACCGGCAATCGAACCGATGTTCAAAATGGCCCCCCCCGGATGAGTTCGCATCAGCGGCAGGATGGCTCGGGTCATGCGCAGCACCCCAAGCACGTTGGCCTGCATCATCGCCTCCCAATCGGCGTCCTGGCCCTCGGCCACCGTCTCCATTCCATGAGCGCCCCCGGCGTTGTTGACCAGCACATCCACCCGGCCCGTGTGCTTGCGCACCCAGTCGGCGAAGGCCTCGACGCTGGCGGTTTGCGCCACGTCCAGCGGGTGGGCGAGCGCCTCGGGAGCGCCCGCGGTACGGGCCTCGGCGGCGACGGCTTCGAGGCGATCGCCGCGGCGGGCGCCCAGCAGCAGGTGAGCGCCTTCGGCGGCGAAGGCGCGGGCCGCAGCGGCGCCAAAGCCGCTGGAGGCACCGGTGATCAGGACCCATTGGTTGGCAAGTCGGGAGCGCATGACG
>JAGWYX010000028.1 GCA_018969165.1 Verrucomicrobiota bacterium | reverse complement strand
TCGGCGGGCATCTCCTCCAACCGCGCCGCCAGCTCGCGGAGCGCCTCGGCCCAGCGGCTGGTCGAGTCGGCAAAGACCGCCACGCTCAGGCCCATGTCCCGGTAGTATTCGGCCAGGGTGATGCCGGTATAGATCGAGACCTCGCGTGCCGCCACCGGCATGTTCGAAGTGTTGGCGATCAGAATGGTCCGTTCCATCAAGGGCCGCCCCGAGCGTGGATCTTTCAACTCCGGAAACTCGCGCAGGACTTCGGTCATCTCGTTGCCGCGTTCGCCGCAGCCAATGAAGACAATGATCTGGGCGTCGGACCATTTGGCCAGTTGATGTTGCGTGATCGTCTTGCCCGTGCCGAAACCGCCGGGGATCGCCGCCGCCCCGCCTTTGCCGAGCGGGAACAGCGTGTCGATGATCCGCTGTCCGGTAATCAGCGGTTCGCTGATGCGCAGCCGCTCCCGAATCGGGCGGGGCACGCGCACCGGCCATTCCTGGAGCATCGTCAGCTCGCGCGGACCCGCCGCAGTTTCGAGGGCCGCGATGGGCTCGCGCAAGGTGTAGTCGCCTCCCGGCCGAATTTGTCGCACCGAGCCCGACACTCCTGGCGGCACCAGCACCCGATGGCGGACCAGCGGCGTTTCCATGACCTCACCAACGGTTTGGCCGGCCAGGAGCGTCTGGCCCGGTTGCGCCCGCGGCTCGAACCGCCAGCGCCGGGTCGTGTCTAATGGTTCCACCCGTTCTCCGCGCCTAATCCAGGCTCCGCTCCGGGCTTGAATCCCCGGCAATGGACGTTGAATCCCGTCGTAAATATTTCCCACCAACCCCGGCCCCAGCCACACCGACAGCGGCGCGCCGGTCGGCTGAATCGGCGCGCCCGGTTTCAGCATCGTCGTATCTTCATAGACTTGGATGGTCGCCCGGTCTGCCACCAGGCGCACCACCTCGCCGACCAGCCCCAAGTCGCCTACCCGCACGACTTCGTACATCCGCGCTCCGCCCATGCCCACCGCCGTTACAATTGGACCGCTGATCCGAGTGACCACTGGCTCGGGGCGCACGGGTGCCAAATTCATACGCGATGGCCCTCCTGCGAGCCCGTGGCGACGAGTCCGAGCTGCACGGCCACCTGCCGCCGCAATTCCGGCCACAGCCGGTCCAGCCGCGCCAGAAGCCGGTTGTCCCAGACCTGGTGACCCGTCGCGTCCCGCACGATCACACCGTCTTCGCCGCCCGCGGTTTCCACCGAAACGGTGATGCCCTCGGAAGTCGCGCCGACCGAGCGCTGGATTTCCACCGCCAGCGAGTCACCGAGTTCTGTCCAATCGGCCCGCGACACCTGCACCACGAAGGCCCGACCGGTCATCCGGCCGATCGCCTCGGCCGCCAGCGTGATGATCGCTTGGCGGTAAGAAAAACCCTCTCGAGCGAGCAGCCGTTGCCGCACCGCGTCGCGCACCGATTCAAGCAATGCCTCGACCTGCGCGGCGCGCAGAGCTTGGACTTCGACGGGCACCGTGGCCAGAATCAGCTCGGCCCGGCGCGCCGCTTCGGCCTGGGCCTGGTTGAGTCGCTCCTGTCGAACCCGGCTGGCTTCGGCCGCCGCCTGGGCGAGCATAGCGCTGGCCTCCTCCTGCGCTCGTCGAATGATCGCCTCACCTTCGCGCCGTGCGGCGGCCAGGATTTCCTGGCGCAAAAGCTCCGGTGCCTGTGCGTTCGTCGTCATGGTCTGTCGCCTGCTCGATCACCCGACCCGGATGCCCACCGCCTCCTGGGCCAACTGTCGCAGCCGTTTCCGCTCCCGGCGCGGTCCTTCCGGGCCCGGTACCTCGACGATCAGTGGCCGATCGCGTTCGAGCCGGATCGCCTCGACGACCTCGCGAATGCCGGCGGCGACCGTTTCCGTGAGGACGATCAGGCCGCATGTCGGCTGCCGCGCGGCGGCTTCGATCGCCGCGACGGCTTCCGCCGGCGTGGCAACGACTTGCCCCGCGACCCCCGCCAACCGGAAGCCGCGCACGGTCTCCGCGTCCGCGATGCACACGATCTTCACGACAACCCTGGCTACATCTTTTGCAGCAGCATCATGGCGATGGCAAACCCGAGCACCGCCAGCCCTTCGGCCAACGCCACAAACAGAAGGCTGCGGATAAGCAGTTCGGGTTTCTCGGCGGCTGCGCCCAACGCCGCCGCGCCGATCCGCCCGACCGCGTAGCCGGCCCCCAGAACGCTCACGGCCACGGCGAACGCCGCGGCGGCACCCAGGCCGATGGTTTTGTACACGGAGGCTGGCTCGGCCGGCGCCGCGATGGCCGGCGACTCGGCCGCCAACACCACCCAGCCTCCTTCCATCACCCCGAGGATGACCAAGCCGACCAACCAACGAGTCAATTTCATCATAATTACCTCCGATCACGCGGGCGCCGCCGCCGCCCGCTCATTTGGGTTTCTCATGCCCTGCGGGAATCGCGGCCGGGGCTGGCGCCGGGTGCGCCAACTGGAACGGCGCGAAGGCCTGGCCATTGCCGGTGTAAAACTTGCCGAAGAACTCGTAGTACTCGAGCCGCAGCGCCTGGACCGAGGCGATGATCCCCTCGAGCACGATGATCCCGATATTGCCCAGGACAATCATGACCAGGCTCAGGCAATCACCGCCGATGGGGCATCTTCCAAGCTGATTCGCCAGCATGATGACTGCCATCAGCAGCGCGGCGTGGCTCATGGCGTAGGCCGCCAGACGCACGAAGCTGATGGTATTGGCCAGATAGCTGAGCACCGCCTCGAAGGCCGACACCAGCGATTCGATCACCGCGCTCCCCAGGCCTTCTCCCGGCCCAGGCGGGGATCCGCGGCGCCGGCGCCGGAGGTATTCAATGGGTTCCTGGAGCACCCAACCCGCCAGGGGCAATCCCAGGAACAGCAGGCACGCCGGCCGGAGCCACCCCCGGGCCTGAAGCGCGCCGAACCGAGCCACCAACAGCAAACCGCCCCAGTAAAACAGCGCGCCCGCCAGACCGAATTTGTCCAGCACCGCGCCAATCAGGTCGCCACGCTCCAGGCGGTTCAGCACGTTGAGCAGAATGCCGAGGCTGATCAGGATGATGCCGATCCCGACCGCCCCGCCCAGCAGGCCCAGCGGGTCGCCGGCCAGCGGGTCCCGCCACAGGGCGTATGGCCGGAGCGAATCCAGCCCGAAGCAACTCCCGTAAACGACGCCAAAGGTCATGCTGGATAGGCCCGCCAGCAGGACCAGCAATCCCACGTCGCGCTGCTTGACCGTGCGGCCACCAATCCGGGCGATCAACCCGCCGGCGGCAAGCACGGCCCCGTGGCCGGCGTCGCCGAACATCATGCCGAACATGACGATGAAGCTGGCGGCCACAAACAGGGTCGGTTCCAATTCACCGTACGCCGGCAGACCATAGGCCGTGACCAGCGCCGCAAAGGGGCGCAACCACCAGGGATGGCGCAGCAGGACCGGCACGGTCTCGCCGGGCCGTCGTTCCGGCGCCGCAATCTCGACGGCGCATCGGCCGCTGGTGACTTCCCGCACGCGCGCCTCGAGCGTGTCCGCGTCGGCGGCGGGTGCCCAGCCGGCGAGCAAGACGGTCGCCTGAGACTCCAGGCCGGTTTGTTCGGCTTCGCTGAAACGGCGCTCGGCGCGGACCAACTGTTCGATCCTGGCCAACTCCCGCACGGCCTGGTTCGCCAACCGCTGCTGCTCACGGTCAAGCTCCGCCAGATCACGGACCGTCTCCGCACACTGGCGCTGGTTGGTTTCGCAGAAGGCCTCGACGGTCGAGCTGGCCTCGACCGGCAACCGCTCGGGTTGGAAGCCGACCCGGCCCAATGCCTCCTCGAGCGCGAGCCGTTCCTGCCGGGTCGTCAACGCGATCAACGCCCGACGCCCGTCCGACTGCGCTGGAAACGGGAGCAGCGCCAGGTGCCCACCGGCAGACCGTTCCAGCCGTTCGAGATTCGCGGCCGGCAGAGTCCCAACCACAAAATGCAGAAACGAATAGTCCTCGAACCGATCGAGCGGCAGCCCGGCCCCGCGGTAGCGCGAGACCTGATTACCGGCGGCTTCCAGTTCGGACTGAAGCCGAAGGAGAGATTGGCGGCGCACCCGCAAGCCCGCCGCGGTCCTCTCCATCCGGTCAAGCGCTTCCTCGGCCTCGTCGAGCGTCCCGGCTAACGGGTCTGACGCTGCGTCGGTCCCGGGCCGCGGTTCCAGCGCCCGGCGCAAATCGAGGACACGCGCCAAGAGCCGATCGCATCGTGCCAGCTCGGCGCCGCGGTCCCGAGTCCGGAGCGAAGTTGGTGTCGGTCCTGGTGCCGTGCGGTTCAGTTGGACCAGGCCCATCCACCCCAGCGAACTCAAAACCGCCCGCTCATCCCGCTCCAGGATGAGCAAGCGGACCCGGCTCATGGCTACGGGCTTAAACATGACCTGCCTCCGGCTGCTGGCACGGAATCAGCCTGGCGCACAGCCGTTCCGTGCCCTCGCCCAGACGAAGTCCCTCGGAGAGCATCACCCAATTGGCTACCTCGACTCGCCGCAGTCCCACATACCCGACTACCGCGCCCAGCCCCATGTGACTGCCACGAAAGGCTCGATTACAGAGCCGCCAATACCGTCTCGACGCCAGGGCCTCGAGTCCGGAAATTGCCACTGCCGCTTCCCCCGATTCCAGTACCGCGGGCAAACCGTCAACCGCGCGTCCAACCGCCAAACGCGCCGCCGCCGTAACGTCCTCCGCGCTCAGCAAGGCGCCAAACCGATCCGCGGACATTTCAGCCCCGCCAAGGGCCAGCGGCAGCACGCGCTCGACCGCCAGTCCATGCAGAAATCTCCCGCGGACGGCCAGCAGCAGATAAAATGCCTCGATCTCCTGAGCTACGATCGGGTCGATCAAGTCCCGGTCCGGTTCGGCGAGCCGGTCGGTCCGACGCCGCAGTTCCTGGAAATACCCCCGGTCCAGCGCTGCTTCCAGAAAGAACGGCCGCAGGCCGACGCCGAAGGTGTCCACCGCCCAAACCACGCTCCGGCGCAGCGTTCCCGGCGGCAGGCCTGCCGCGAATCGCTCGAGGGATTCCGCCGCTCGCAGGGCCGCCGCGTCCAAGGCCAGGTCCTTCGACAAAGCCAGCAGGTGTGCCTGGCCGGCCGCTGATGCTGGCTCCCGCAGAAAGTCCCGCAGCAACACCTTGAGGTTCTCGACTTGAAACCTGACCCGGAGCCAATCCACCAGTTCCGCCCCCGCGCCTTCCAGGTGCGGGCGGAATCCGTCGATCTCGTCCACCAGGTCCTGCGCCAGCCGACGTTGAAAGGCCGCGGCGGAGTCAAACTCGGCGGCCGGATACACCGCCCGGCCCAGATCGGTCAGATTCGGTAGCCGGCACAAGTCGTCGAGCCGGCTTGCCTCGGCCAATCGGCTGCGACGGCCGTGCAGGCGCGCCGCCAGGTAATCCAATCGATTAACCGCCAGATCCGTCATGGATACGTCTCCGGGTCGGCGGTTGGCTCTGACTCGAGCTGCGAGCGCCCTCCTGCAAACGGTAAACGTGCGGTAATCCCCGACGCAGGCCGAGTCGGACTGGTCGGGGTCAGCGGGGGAGCGCGATTGCCACCCGCGGGGAAAGCTGGCGTGTGCGTGGGCTCGTGCAGTGGGACGGTGACTTCGGCGGCGAGGCGCTGCCGCGCCGCCAACTCGACCGTACGGTCGGGCTTGCGCGGCTCATCGGCCGGCTCCGATTGCCGGCACAGGCATCGGACCACTGCCACCGCCACGCATTGCCGGGTGGCCCCATCGATCCGAACCTGAGCTTCGATTTCGGCCTTGGCCTGCGTGAGGCGCCGACGCTTCTCGTCCTCCGCGCGCTGTCTACCCTGGCTCACCAGGCGTTCGGCCTCCGCGCGCGCCTCCTGGCGCGCCTGGGCAATCAAGGTCTGACTCTGACTCCGGGCCGCCAATCGCAGGCGCTCGGCGTCGGCCTTGGCCTGCTCCACCAGGCGTTTGGCCTCGGCTTCAGCGGCGAGGACCTGTTGGATCACTTCGTGCATGGTAGTTCGTCTTGCAGCCAATGGCGGCGACCACGATGGCATCCGGCGGACCGCGGGTTGTCCCGCATACGGACCGCCGCTGACCGATTCCGGCCGGCATCGGCTGATCCGGCCCCGCCAGGCAAAGTCAGCCAGACCCGACGTTGTCCGGCGCCCGGTGCCGTTCGGGAGGAAACCGGCGAACGACTTCGTCGCCAATCAGGCGCGCCGCTTCCTCGCAGCCGATCCGGTCGGTATTGATGACCAGGTGATAAAGCAGGGGGTTGTCGATGTCGTGCGCGTAGTGGTCTTTCAAATACCGTCGGCGCCCGCTGTCTTCCTTCTGGATGAAGGCCAACGCCGTGTCGTGGTCCAGGTCGTGGACCGCGCGGACTCGGGCCAGCCGCGTTTCGAGCGCGCCCACCAGCCGCACATGAAAGACATTGTCCAGCTTGCGCGTGATGATGCTGGCCCCGCGTCCGACCAGGATCACCCCGCCCATCTGGGCCAGGCGCAGAATCGTCTCGGCCGTCTGTTGGACCACCGTCCAGTGGGAAGGGTGCAGTCCCAGCAACTCCTCCAGCGCGTCTCGGATCATGGACTGATGAGCCTCGGGCAGGAAGTCCGCCAGCCGCTTGGGCAAGTGGTGGTCCTCCAGCACCCGCTCCATCAGGTTCCGATCAAACACCGTCCAGAGGCACTCGCCCGGCGCCCGGAGCTGGAGGTAGTCCGCCAGCTTGGAGGCGACCGTGCGCGCCCCGGCCCCGGTCAAGCGCGAAATCGTGACGGTCGGACGGCCCACGCTGACCCGCCGACCGCCGGCCTTTCCGGGACGCACCTGGCAGTTGATAAATGACAAACATTGATCGTAGCCAATGTTCTTCCACATATCTCCACCCGTCCCCTTCCGCGGTTCTTCCCGTGCTTCCGCGGGTGGCCCCTACCGGAGCCACCGGGCACGAGCGGCCGGGCCGTCCCTGCCGGCTGATCCCTGTCACGGCCGTGGTCTCCAACTCCACTCGAACGGTCGCTCGTGTCGGTTCAACTATCAGCCGGCACTGTAACATTCCACGCGAGTTTAACGTTGTCTAATCTAATTTTACGCCTCGCCCCAACCCTGGGTCGGGCCGCGCCCGGGCTTACTGTTGACCGTAGCGCCGGCGGTAGGCCAGCGGGGTCATCCCTGTTTCCCGCCGAAAATAACGGGCAATGTGTTCCACGCCCCCGTAGCCCAGCGCCAGCGCGATCTGGGATACCGATTGGTTGGTCTCGACCAGCATCCGGGATATCCGATCCACACGCCAACGGCGGATTTCCTCCAGGACCGAACGCCCGAGGGTGGTGCGAAAGCGGCTCTCGAGGATTCGGCGGGAGACGCCGGCGGCGCGGGCGACGTCGTTGACGCGCAGGTGCTCCTGGGCGTGCTGGCGGATGAAACGCAGGGCCTTGGCGGCGGCGGGATCCGGCACCAGCAGGATGTCGGTGGACTGCCGGGCCACCACGTGCGTGGAGTGGACAAGGATGCCGCGGCGCGGGTTGCGCCGGCCCGCCATCAATTGATGCAACGCGCGGGCGCCTTCGTAGCCCGCCCGCTCGAAATTGATCGACACGCTGGACATCGGCGGGTCGGACAGGTCGCAAACCAGTTCGTCGTTGTCGGCCCCGATCACCGCCAACTCATCGGGCACGCGCAGCCCGGCGATGCTGGCGGCGGTCAACACCTGCTGGCCACGGTCGTCGTTGCAGGCCATCAGGCCCGCGGGCTTTGGCAGGGAACGCAACCACCGGATCATCGCCGCCAGTTCGCCCTTCCAGGAACGGGTGGTCAACGGTTGGGGCGCTTCGAACAGATGGGTCGGGAACCCGACCATCGCCAGCCGCCGCCGGAAGGACTCGCCGCGGAGCCGGGACCACGGCTTGTCGGCAAACCCACAGAAGGCAAAATGCCGCAGCCCGGCCCGCAGCAGGTGCTCGGCACCCAATCGCCCAATCGCTTCCGATTCCGTCACTACGTTGACCAGGCCGGGGATCGCCTTCCGACTGTGGCCAATCACCACGGCCGGCAGGCGCAGCGACAGCACTTCATCAACCGCGTCCACGTCGCGCAGAATGATGCCGTCCGGGTCCAGGTGGGTCAAATGCGCCCAGGCTCGCTCCAGGCCCCGCGGCTCCCAATAGAAAGCCCAGGGACCGTGGTGCCGGGCATAATCCGCGATCCCCTTGAGCAGGCGGCGGCCGGACCCCCGCGAGGATTCAATGAGCAGGACGACGGTGTAAACCCGGGGCATGGCGCTTTCGCAAAATGGTTAATCTTTTGCGCAAACTGGCGTTGGCACCCAACGTAAGATCTGCGAATCTCTCCGTCAAGCAACCTTAACCTGTGCCCGCAACGCGATTGAAGAGATTCGCCGGGAGCCTTCGGGCCGCCTTGACCCCGAGGCTTGTTCCCCCGGCCCATGCCCGCCTGGCCCATCGATGGCGCCGCTGCATTTTATCGGCTCCGAAAATGACGGGCTGCATGTCTCTCCCCGGGGGGAGGGCGCTTGCATCGGCCCGCGGCCGGTCCGGTTCGCCACTTCCGCCCTCCGCATTCCGCATTCCGCATTCGAGGTCCGCCTTCACCCTGATCGAGCTGTTGGTGGTGATCGCGATCATCGCCATCCTGGCCGCGATGCTGCTGCCGGCGCTGGCCAAGTCCAAGGAACACGGCAAACGCACCCGGTGCCTGAGCAACCTGCATGAGGTAGGCGTTGCCTCGGTCATGTATGCGAACGACTTCAACGATTGGTTGCCGCCCATGTCGTTCCAGGACGCCCGGGGCAACACCTACGTCGGCAATTGGCCTTGGGATATGCCCGTCGGCACCGTCAACGCCATGCTGCAACAGGGCTTCGCCCGCCATATCCTCTATTGCCCGTCGTTTTCCAAACAGGACACCGATGCCCTCTGGAACTTCGCCCTGCCGGACTTCCGGGTGCTGGGCTATGCCTTCGCCACCAAGGGGGCACCCCGCGTTCGATTCACCAACATCGTCCAGAAACTCACGCCGCAGCCCATCCAATACCAGAGCCAAACCTACCTCTTTTCACCCTCGCAATCGGCCGTGTCGGCCGATGCCACCATTTCCGAGGGCGATAACGAGCAGAACCCGCTCAAGAACAACTACACCCAAATCCAGGGTGGCTGGATCAGCAAACACAGCACTTCCCACCTCGATGGCTCTTATCCCGCCGGAGGCAACGAACTGATGCTCGACGAACATGTCGAGTGGCGGCCTTTCAACCTCATGCACGTGCGCACCATCGATCCGCCGAGCTTCTGGTGGTGACCACACCATCGGGTTTGCTATTGCCTTGGACCGCGGCCACCGAATACGCTCCCGCCCACGTCTGTGCCGAGCATGAAACAGCACCTCGTCATTTTCGGGAACCCGATATGGGCGTCGCCTTCCTGCCGGTCTTAAAGCCTCGCGGCGTCACTCGCTCTGGCCGCCGCGCCCGATTCCGCGCCATCGACCTATGAACACCTTGGGAGTTATTGTCGGAAACCGCGGGTTCTTCCCCGGTCACCTTTGCCAGACCGGCCGCCAAGACATCCTCCAGGCCCTCGAGCACTCCGGCATTCAGGCGGTGATATTGCCCACGAGCGCCACCGCCTTCGGGGCGGTCGAGAGCCCGGCTGACGCCCGCAAGTGCGCCGAGCTGTTCCAGGAAAACGCCGCTAAGATCGATGGCCTCCTCGTCACGCTGCCAAATTTCGGCGATGAACGCGGCGTCGCCAACGCCCTCCGTTGGTCCGGCCTCAAAGTCCCCGTCCTGGTGCACGCCTTCAACGACGATCCGCGCAGCATGACCATCCGGGACCGGCGCGACAGTTTCTGCGGCAAGATGTCCGTCTGTAACAACCTCCGGCAATACAACCTGCCCTTCACCCTCACCCGCCGGCACACGGTCAACCCGGACCATGCCAGTTTCCGGGCGGACCTGGCGGATTTTGTGGTGACCTGCCGCGTGGTCAAGGCGCTGAAACACCTGCGGATCGGCGCGCTGGGCGCCCGGCCGACGGCCTTCAACACCGTCCGTTACAGCGAAAAACTCCTCGAACAATCGGGCATCAGCATCGAAACCCTTGACCTGTTCGAGCTCTTCGGCCGGATCGGCAAGCTGACGGATGACGCGGCGCCGGTGCAGGCCAAGCTCAAGGAAATCCACGCCTACGTCACGGCAAAATCGATTCCCCCGGCCGCGCTGATCAAAATGGCCAAGTTCGGCGTGGCCGTGGACGACTGGATGCGCCAGACCGGGCTCCATGCGACGGCCATCCAATGCTGGACGGCCATGGAAGAGTTCTTCGGCGTCGTGCCGTGCACGTTGATGAGCATGATGAGCAACCTCCTGCTGAGCAGCGCCTGCGAGGTCGATATCATGGGCACCGTCGCCATGTACGCCATGGCCCAGGCCAGCGGCAAACCCAGCGCCCTGGTGGACTGGAACAATAACTACGGTGAGGACCCGGACAAGGGCGTCCTCTTCCACTGTAGCAACCTCCCCAAAGATCTGTTCGTCGAGCAAGGCGAGGATCAACCGACGATGGATTACCAGGAGATCATCGCCGGCACCGTTGGCAAGGAGAACACCTATGGCACGATCGTCGGCCGCGTCAAAGCCGCCGCGTTCACCTACCTGCGCGTCAGCACCGACGACGCCGCCGGCAGGATTCGCGCTTACGTGGGGCAGGGCGAATTGACCAATGATCCGCTCAAGACCTTCGGCGGCTATGGCGTGGTCAAGATCCCCGATTTCCAACGGTTGCTGGCTTATATCTGTGAGAACGGCTTCGAACACCATGTCGCCATCAACCCGACGCGCCTGGCTGCTGGCATCAAGGAAGCCTTGAGTAAGTACCTCGGTTGGGAGGTCTATCACCACGCCGCAGGATGAAATCCGAGACTCGAATTCCGCGCTCCGAAGGAAAACCGACGATCGAGGCCCGAAGCCCGATCGTGAAGGGGTGCGCCCGACCGTTCGGATCCCGGGGTTCGAGCCTCCTTCGAACTTCGGACTTCGAACTTCGGACTTGCGGCAGCGGGAGTATCCGATGAGCGCGCGCTATACCCTTGGCCTGGACTACGGCACGAACTCCGTCCGCACGCTGATCGTTGACGTCGCCACCGGACGCGAGGTGGCGACCGCGGTTTGGAACTTCGAACACGGCGCTCAAGGGGTTATCCTGTCGCGCGATCCTAACCTGGCGCGGCAGCATCCGGCCGATTACGTCAAGGGCGCCGAAGTAACCATTCAGAAAGCCCTGGCCCAAGCGCGCCGCGACCGGCGCGGTTTCCAGCCTGAACATATCATCGGCATCGGCGTGGACACGACTGGCAGCACGCCCCTGCCGGTGGATCGCAACGGCCGGCCGCTGGCGCTCGATAAGAAATTTGCCCGGAACCCGGCGGCGATGGCCTGGCTCTGGAAGGACCACACCGGCGTAGCCGAGGCGGCGGACATCACCGACTTGGCGCGCAATCTCCGGCCGCAATACCTCGCCAAGTGCGGCGGTACTTACTCCAGCGAATGGTTCTTCAGCAAAATCCTCCATTGCCTGCGTACCGCGCCAACCGTGTTCGACGCCGCTTACACGTGGGTCGAATGCGCGGACTGGATCCCCGCCATGCTCACCGGCACCGAGGCTCCGGAACGGTTGACCGTCGGCGTCTGCGCCGCCGGCCACAAAGGGATGTACAATGACGATTGGGGCGGCTATCCCGACGCCGAGTTCCTCGCCCGGCTTCACCCTAAGCTGGGGCTGCTTCGCTCCCGGCTGGCGTCCAAGGCGCATCCCATCAGTTGCGCGGTCGGCGGGCTGACCGCTGACTGGGCCCGGCGCACGGGTTTGCCGGCCGGCATCCCCGTCGCGGTCGGGGCGTTCGACGCGCACTTGGGAGGAGTCGGATCCGGGATTCGTCCTGGCACCCTGGTGAAAATCATCGGCACCAGCACTTGCGACATGATGGTCGTGCCCGTGGACCAGAAACTGGCCGATGTTCCCGGGCTTTGCGGCATCGTCAATGGCAGCATCCTGCCGGGTTACTACGGACTCGAAGCGGGGCAGTCGGCGGTGGGCGATATCTTCAACTGGTGGGTTAACTACATCCAGCCGATGGGCCGGCGGGGATCGCATGAGGAACTGGCCCGGGCCGCGGCGAAGTTGGCGCCCGGCGATTCCGGTCTGCTCGCCCTGGATTGGAACAACGGGAACCGGACGATCCTGGTGGACCAACGGCTCAGCGGATTGCTCCTTGGCCAGACGCTCTACACCACCCCGGCCGAGATCTATCGCGCCCTGATCGAAGCCACCGCGTTCGGCGCTCTCACCATCATTAACCGTTTCGAGGAATACGGGGTGAAGGTCGAGCAGGTCGTCAATTGCGGCGGCATCGCCGAGCGGAGCCCGCTGGTGATGCAAATCTATGCGGATGTGACCGGCCGGCCCATGAAGGTCTCCCGCTCCGCGCAAACCTGCGCCCTGGGGGCGGCGATCGCCGGGGCCGTCGTCGCCGGCAGGAAAGCCGGCGGCTATGACGACTATCCCGCCGCGCAGAAGGCCATGACCGGTCTAAAGCCACGGGTGTTCAGGCCCGCTCCCCAGGCCCACCAGGTTTATCGCGAACTCTACCCGCTCTACCGCAATCTCCATGACGCCTTCGGAACCAGGGAGTGGAG
>JAGWYX010000027.1 GCA_018969165.1 Verrucomicrobiota bacterium | reverse complement strand
AGTTCCATCTTGTAGGTGGTAAAGCCCCGGAGGCTCTTGGAGAAGAGTTGCCCGCCGATGACCACGTTCCACCGCATCGCCAGCACCCCCAGCAATATCAACGCGCTGCTGACAAAATAAATCCGCTCCCGGATCGCCACCGCCAGCCGCTTGCGAAACAACTGCACGGAGATCAGCAACAAAAACGGCACCGCCGTCCCCAGGCAGGCCTGCCCGACCAACAGCGTGTAAAACAGTTTCCCCGAGGCGAGCGATTTGAGGACGTGAATCGATTCCTCGGCGGCGTAAAGCCGATGCAGCCAATCCAGCCCCTCGAACGCGGCATCGACCACCAGGGCGTAGAACACCAGCCGGCCCATCATGTCCAGACACGCCATGTCAATGGACATCCGGCGTCCCCAGCTCACCGTCATATAGAGCACCACGCACAACGCCATGCCGGAGACAATGGCCGAGAAGATGAAGATCACCGGCATCAACACGTTGCCCCACCACGGATTGGCCTTGATCGAGCCAAAGATGAACCCGACATAACCATGCAGCAGGAATGCCGACGGGATGCCGACGATCGAAACGATCTTGCCCATCCGCGTGTCCAATCCCAGGGCGGCCTCCGAGACATCGGTCACCCCGAGGGTGAAGAGGCGGTAGATGACTCCGGGAAAACCGCGCTCGGTCTTGGACCATTCCACAAAGTCGCGCCGGTAATCGAACCACAACTCCAGCAGCAGCACCGCCATCAGGTACCACGCATACACGAACCCGAACATCGCCATCGGCGAGGTGACATGCGGCGTCATCATCACCTCGTAACAACGCTCCGGATGCCCCAGGTGAAAGAGCAAGGGCAACGGCGCCACCAACAAAAACGCCAACGACGTCAGCAAGGCCAGCCGATAAGCCGGCTCCAGGGCCTTGACCTTGAACACCCGAACCAGCGACGCCATGATGAAGGCGCCCGCCACCAGGCCCGTGATGTAAGGATAAACCACGATCAACACGCTCCAGAGCAGGGTCTGCTCGTTCGGGTACACATAACCGGTGATCCCCGGCAACGCGTCGGCCACTCCGCTCATCAACTCCGTGTTCATCGTTAGCGCACCTCCTCATCCAATCCCGCATACAAGACCCGCGGGCCGGTCCCCAAGTAGGGCTTCAGCGCCATCACCCGCTTGGTCGCGATGAACCGTTGAATCGGGTCGTTCGCGACCGGGTTCTTCAAGTCCCCAAAGATGCGCGCCTCGCCCGGACAGACCTCGACACAGGCGGGCCGCAGCCCCCGGGTGATGCGATGATAACAAAGCGTGCATTTCTCGGCCGTATGCGTGATCGGGTTCAGGAAGCGGCAGCCATACGGACAGGCCTGAACGCAAAAACCGCAGCCAATGCAATACTTGGGATCGACCAACACCACTCCGTCCGGGGTCTCGAAAGTCGCCCCCACCGGGCAGACCTGCGAGCACGGCGAATGCTCGCACAGGTTGCACAACTTCGGCACGAAAAACGACCGCATGATCTCCTCGCGGGGCACCAGCGCCGACGAAAAATGCATGCCACCGTTGGGCGAGTCCACCACCACCTCCCCGCGCGGCGTGTCGCTGCCCGGTTTGGGCTTCTTGACGATGTAACGCTCCACCCACGTCCGAAAATAGGTCGGCTCCGGCGGGACATGATTCTCAGTCTTGCAGGCCTCGACGCACAGCCCACAGCCGATGCAGCGGTCCACGTCGATCTGCATCAACCAGCGGTGCTTGGCGGGATCGTACCCCTTGGGGGCCGGGGCGGAGGCCAGGACCTTCTGCACGGCCGCCTTGGCCTTGCGCGCCAGCGCCAACGACATCACCCCGGCCAGGGCGCTGCCGAGCGTGGTCAACCAATGCCGACGGGTCAAGGGCCGCTTCATGGGACTTCGTTGGGTTGATGGGGTTTGTGGCAATCCGTGCAACGCTCCCCGTAATGCTCCCGGACCTTGATCTGATGAAACCAGGCCGGCCGGGACGGATTGGCCTCGTGGCACCGGATGCAGTGGCTGCCGGTGAGCTTGACCGGCTTGACGTCGGGGTCTTCGGCGTGGGCCCGGCTCACCCCGTGACACGATTCGCACGACACCGTCTGGTGCTCGCCTTTGGCGATCTTCTCCAGCACCTCGGAGTGGCACTCGTCGCAGGCCGCTTTGCCGGCATACACCGGCTCCCGCGCCGCGATTTCCGCCAGGGCATTGCCCCGATACCAGCCGTATTGGCCGAAGGATACCGGCGTCAGGACATACCGCGCCGCCAGGTAACTGACCACGATCCCCACCGTCAACAACACCAGTCGCACGAGCTGGGCCGGGAGCCGGAAACCGCGCCGGGCGGGACCCTGGCCGGCGGCCGCCGCGGGGCTGTCTGGATTAGGGCAATCGTTCATCTCAACGCGCTCAACTTAAGCAGGCCCAAATCGCGCGGCTTCACCGGAATTGGTTATTTGTTTACATTTCTTGGCGCTCAAATTTTTCCTAATTTCGTAGTAAATGCATTCGTAATCAAACTAATCTGTCAATATCAATGCCCCAATCACCCGCCCTGCGCCGATCGCCCTCCCGCCCCTGCCGCCGTTGACCCGGTTGCGCGCCGGGCCGACCGGTCCCGATCGCCTCCGCGCCAGCCAGCGGATTTGAATGGCCGGCCGTGGACCGCCCGGAGGCGGCGCTCCCCGGCGGCAACGACGCCAAAACGAATCGGCCGGGGGACGTTGGCGACGTCACCCCGGCCTGGACGACTGGTCGGGACCAAGCCCGGCGCGGAACCCGGTCGGCTCGCGGCGGCGGGCAGTGGGCGTTACTTCTTGAGCGAGCGCACGTAGGCGACCAGGGCCTTGATTTGCTCGTCATTGAAGACCTCGCCGTAGGCCTTCATGCGGGTCTTCTCCCCTTCCTTCTTGCCTTCCTTGATGGTCTTGGCCATCTCCTCGTCCTTGATGCCGTCCTGGACTTTCGGATCGGAGTAATCCTTGATCTCGAGTTTCTTGCCCATCTTGGTATCGCCTTTGCCGTCCGGCCCGTGGCATTTGGCACAGTTCTTTTCCCAGTTTTCCTTGGCGTCGGCCGCCTGGGTGGCGACCGCCATCGCGCCGCCGAGCGCAACCGTCAGGATGATCGCTTTGGTCATTTTATTCATAGTCGCATGCTTTCCAGATTGGCCTGCCGACCGCGGAAGCGGCCGCGGCAGGCTTTCCGCGGGCAACGTGCCGGCGTTGGATCAGCTTAGCTACACAAGAATTGGTGAAATGTTAGCATTTTTTGGCTCGGCGCCCGCTCCGCCGCCCACCGGCCGCCGCGCGTCGGCGGTTGGCATCCGGCTTATCCCCCGAATCAATGGCGCTTGTCTCCGAAGGTTGGAAATCGTTCGGCAGCAAAAACTTGCGTAGGTCGGGCTGGCGCCGGAAGCCCGCTTCAACGGAAGATGCGTTGGACGAAAAGGTACAGGTTATTCCTCCATTCCCTGGGTTCATGGGCATAGCCATCGACCTGCCACACATGCGGAACTCCTTTCGCCTTCAGATAGGCATGCACGCCCTGACTGATGCGAATCAGACCATCCTTGTTCCCGCACGCAAGCCAGAGCAGTTTCAACTGCCGCCTCGCGGCCGCCGGATCCGGCACGAGCTGCGCCGGCGGTTTGGTGTTGGGCGCCGCGGAAAAACCGCCAATCCAGGCAAAGGTGTCCAGGTGCGCCAAACCGAAGTTAAGCGCTTGGCCACCGCCCATGGATAGCCCCGCCAGCGCGCGATGCTCGCGATCGGCCTGGACCGAGTATCGGGTCTCGATCGTCGGGATGACGTCATCGAGCAAGTCGCGCTCGAAGTTCGCGAAGGCCGGGGCCGAACGGAAGACGTCGCCTTCCGCCCGGTCGTGCTTCTGCGCGCGGCCGTTGGGCATCACCACGAGCATGGGGACGACTTTCTGGTCAGCCAGCAGGTTGTCGAGGAGGATGTCCGGATGCGCGAATCGTTCCCACTCGGTCTCGTCCCCGCCGATGCCGTGGAGCAAGTAGAGAACCGGGAACCTTTTCTCCTTCGAATAGCCTGGCGGTGTATAGACCTGCATCCTGCGCCGGGTGCCGACCGTTTTGGAGTCATACTCGATCATCTCCAACTTGCCGTGCGGAATGTCCTCGCGTTTGGAGTCGATGCCGGCCGGCGGCTCCGGAAACGCCAGCTTGTCGTCCGGTCCGAGCACAATCGGACCCCCGAACCGGCCCGGCCCGCGCGGTGGGCGATTGGTGGCGGCGGCGTTGGTGGGGTTGGCGCTTGCCACCGGCGCGGTCTCGACCTGCTTCGCCGCGAACTCCTCGGTCGCGAGATCGCCGACTTTGCGCGTGAACGTGATCTCCTGGAAGAGATACTTCTGCGGGCCGATAGCCGTGTCGAACGCCGCGCGCCACGGGCCGGAGAGCTCGCCGGCGCACGCGGCGGTCCCGGCAAGCCAACCGGGCAATGCCAACACCAGAAGCTGAGTCAAGAATTTGGTCGTGTTCATAGGAGTTTGGGTTGATTGGCAGGGTAGGGTTCGTGTCGTCCGTTGCCGGGATTCTAGATCCGGTGGAGCGCCCCGTCCAGGCGCGCGGTCTCACCGCGATGGAGCCTTAGTTCGACCACGGTTTCGCCGAGGCGCACGCGGCATTTCTCTCCGGCCGTGCTGGTGATTCGGGCGTTGCTGAGCTTGCCGTCCTTCCAGCGGAGGTTCACCTCGAACCCACCACGCGCGCGCAGCCCGGACACGGAACCGGAGGGCCAGGCGGAAGGCAGGGCGGGCAGCAACTCGATCTCGCCCGCGTGGCTTTGGACGAGCATTTCGGCGATGCCGGAGGTGCCGCCGAAGTTTCCGTCGATCTGGAACGGGGGATGTGCGTCGAACAGATTGGGATAGGTTCGCGAGGGATCGAGGAGCGCGCGGAAGATGCGATAGGTGCGTTCGCCATCATGGAGGCGTGCCCAGCAGTTGATCCGCCAGGCGATCGCCCAGCCGGTGGCGATGTCGCCGCGCGTGTTGAGCGATTTCCTCGCGGCCGCGGCCAGCTCCGGCGTGTCGCGCGGGGTGATCTGGTGCGACGGGAACAAACCGTAGAGATGCGAAATGTGGCGGTGCCGCTGTTCGCGGGCCTCAACGTCCCAGTCTTCGAGCCATTCCTGGAGCTGGCCGGCCTTGCCGATTTGCATCGGCGCAAGCCGCGCTCGGGCGGCCTGTACCTGCCCGCGAAATTCCGCGTCCACGCCGAGCGCGGCCGCTGCGTTCGCGCACGCCCCGAACAGGTCGCGGAGGATTTGCTCGTCCATAGTCGGTCCGGCGCACACGGCGGCGCCGAAGGGGTGCTGGTTCTCCGGCGAGAGCGACGGATTCGTGACGAGCCAATGATGTTTGGGCTCCTCGACGAGCGTATCGAGGAAGAATTGGGCGGCGCCCTTGAGGACGGGATAGATTCGCGCGAGGGTTTTCGGGTCGCGGCTGTAATCGTAGCGATCCCAAAGATGCAGGCTGAGCCACGCACCGCCCATGGGCCACATGCCCCAGGCCGGGCCGTCGATCGGAGCCGTGGCGCGCCAGAGGTCCGTGTTGTGATGCGCAACCCAGCCGCGGGCGCCGTACATGGCCCTGGCCGTGCGCGCGCCGGTCGCGGTGAGATCCATCACCATTTGCTCCAATGGGTCGACGCACTCGGCCAGGTTGCACACCTCCGCCGGCCAGTAGTTCATCTCGGTATTGATATTGATCGTGTATTTGCTGCCCCACGGCGGATTCATGCTCTCGTTCCAGAGCCCCTGGAGGTTGGCGGGCTGGCTACCAGGGCGCGAACTGGAGAGGAGGAGGTAGCGGCCGAATTGAAAGTAGAGCGTGGCGAGCTGCGGATCGTTCCCTAGCGCGAAACCCCGGATGCGTTGGTCGGTCGGCAGCCGGGCGGCCGGGGTCGTGCCCAAGTCCAGCTTGACCCGGTGGAACAACCGTTGGTGCTCGGCGACGTGCGCGCGGCGGAGTGCCGCGTACGGCTTCGTTTCGGCCGCAGCCAGGCAACGCTTCGTCAACGCCTCCGGGTCGCCGCTGACGTCGTCAAACCTGCGGTAGCTCGTCGCGGCGACGATCAGCACCGTGGCGGAGTTGGCGCCTTGGATGGAGACCGAATCGGCCTCCGGGGTGAAGTTACCGCCATCCGGTTGGATCCGGACGCGCGCCTGAAACTTGAGGGCGCCTTTCACTCCTTCCGCGTCGCCGTTCACGCCGCTCAAGACCAACGTGCCGGCGGGTTCGATCGCGACCGTGGCCCGTTGCGGCGTCTTCAGGCGGGCCGTGAACGAGATTCGCCCCGGCTTGTCCGCCGTAAGCCGGACCACAATCACCTGGTCGACCGGGCTGGCAAACACCTCGCGGGTGAACCGCACGCCATCCGCCGTGTAGCTTACGCCGGCGATGGCGGTGTCAAGGTTGAGTTCACGGCGATAATGTTCAACGGTGGTGACCGCCGGGAAATCGAGCCGGAGATCGCCCAAGGTCTGGTAGGGCATCTGGCGAAGCGGATTTGCCATGACCTTTTCGCTGATGAGGCGGTCGGCGTCGCGATATTTCCCGTCGAAGATGAGCTGGCGGACCTCGGGCAGGGCGCCGCGCGCCAGGGGATTGACCGGGTCGTACGGTCCGCCGGCCCAGAGGGTGTCTTCGTTGAGTTGGAGCCGTTCCTGGTTGACCCCGCCGAAGACCATGGCCCCCAGCCGGCCATTGCCGACGGCGAGCGCTTGCACCCACGGGCCCGCCGGCCGGCGGTACCAGAGCGTCAAGGGCGCTTCCGGCGGCACCGCTTCGCCAGCGAACACAACCGGGCTGTCGATCACCGAGCTGGTGACCGCGCCCGGGCATGGCGGTTGGAGACAAACCAGCGCCAGCGTTGGGAAAATGAGGCGGGACAGGAGATGTCGAGCGGTATTTGACGCTTTCTTCATAATACGTTAACCGAGGGCCTGGGCCGGGTGTGCAGGATCAGCTCGGCGCGACGGGCACCCCGAAAGGCAAGCCATGATTCATTCGACGGCCCGCCATTTAAAACAGGCGCCGCCCTTGCGGTCCGGGCGCGGCCCGGTGGCGGAAGCGGTGACGGCTCCCGGATGATCCGGCTCGGTCGCCAGGTAGCGATGGTTGCTCAACGACATGAGCATGACATCGCCGCGCATCAGGTTGATCCATTGAAACGACTCCGCGACGCCGGGTTTTCTCCCCGAAACACGCTTCAGCGAAACGCCGTCGGGACCAGCCGAAACTAACCGGCCATCCGCCGCCCTCAGCGCGACGCGGCCCCGCCCCAGGTCCAGCACCCGGAAGCAAGCGTTCCGGCCGCGAGCCGTCGAGGACTCGGGCGTGACGTTGAACAACGACTGGTGCTGGAGGTCGGCGGCCAGCACGCTGCCGTCGGCGCTGCTGACTAGCGCGATGGTCTGGCCCGCCGGGATCGTGCGTTCGATGCCCCGCGCACGCGGTTCGATAACCGTGAAATTGTCGAAGTCGGCGTAACCGCCGGGATTGCCGGCCGCGTTGTAGTTGAACAGGGCGAGGCGGGCGCCTTGGAAGGTGATGAGTTGAAATGCCATGGTAAAAGGCTCGCCCAGTGGCGAGAACTGCTTGCCATCGGTGCTCGAACTGAAGACCGCTCTCTCGGTGTCGAAGTTACAAGCAACCCGCAGCCAGGCGTGAAGCGCGCTGGCCGGGACGTCGTTGGTCCGGGAACTGGTCTGATCGATCTGGCGCAGGATAAGACCCTCGTCGGTTTTCACCAAGCCGATCCAGGCGTAAGGGGCGCTCAACAGCGCCAAGCCCGCAGTGTCGCCGACCTCCAGACCGGACGCATCGATTTGAACCGTCGCAATGCACTCGGGACCGATTGGTCGCTGCGTCAGGCTGTTGCGGGCTGTCCAGAAGTCCGGGGCGGGCAGGGAATGCAGCCGAAGCACGCCGGGTTTCTCGGTGAGCGACCACTTGGAATCGTCCGGGACATGGTTCCACTGCCACACCGGATTGAGTTTCGGGGAGTCGAAGTTGTCGTCCCTCGCGAACAGCGGCCTGGGACGCTGGGTGTGGCCGGTGTTGGGTTTGAGCCACGTGTTGGGGGCTTTGCGCAGGTTGCCGGGCAAGCCGATGATCGGGAAATTGTTCTCCCAGGTGATGGGCACCAGCGCGACCAGGCGGCCGATGCTCCCGTGGTCCTGCATGATAATGCTCCACCACTCGCCGGAGGGCGTGTCCACGATGCCGCCCTGGTGCAGCGTCAGGCCGCCGCCAGAATTCGGATCGCTGTGCATGATCGTAAAGGTCGGGTTCCTCCCGCGACCGCCACGGAGGCCGTTTTGCGTGGGGACACCCAGGCACTCACTCTGCACCATGCGTTCCACCTGCCACGGACCGTCGATCGCGTCCGCCCGCGCGACGACCTGGTCGGTATGCGCGCCGGGGATGGCCGAGACGTCGAAGTATTTGCCTTGAATCTTGTAAAGGTGGTGGCCCTCGCCCAGGCCGCGCGCGGTCATCGGACGACTGGACCCGGAGACGATCTCGGTGAGGTCTTTGTTGAGTTCAACAATGGTCGGCCGGCCGGCCCCGTAAATCGCATAGATTCTGCCGTCATCGTCGAACAGGACCGAAAGGTCATGCATGCCCGGGAGCTGGTTGCGGGTCCACGGCCCGCGGGGCGATTTGGAGCGAAACACCTGGCAACCCACACCATTGACGTTCGAGAAAATATAGAACGTCCCGTCGTGATACCGGATGCAGGGCGCCCAAATGCCCCGGCCGTAGATGTTCCCGCCTTCGAGCCGGAAAGCAGAACCGAAGTCGAGCCGGTCCATGCAATAGCTGGCCAGTTCCCAGTTCACCAGGTCTTTGGAATGCAGCACGATGAGCGCCGGGTTCATGTGCATCGTCGTCCCGGCGAGGTAATAGTCCGTGCCAACGCGGATGACATCCGGATCCTCGAACTCCTCATAGAACAGCGGGTTGGAGTAGGTGCCGTTACCGTTGTCAGCGGTCCAGCCGCGGGCGGCCCAAGCGGACGTTCCGGAGAAAATCGAGGCGGCTCCGAGGCACAGCAGGACCGCGCACGCGATCACGCCAACGAAAGACCGGTTCCAGGTCATGGGGCTAAGGCCTGCGCGCGCTACTTGGTTTTCAATTTCAAAACCGTGAGGGAATACGCGGGAAATTCGCGGGTGAAATCGGCGCTCAAGTTGTCCACTTTTTCCGTGCGCGGGATGATCCTGTCCGGTTGCTCGAGCGAATTCGTGTCGTTCGGGCTGTTCGCCGCCAGCACCACCGCTTCCCCGTCGGGTTGGATCGCCGGCGCGCCGCTGATCTGGATCTGGATTCGTCGCGCGGTTCCGGCTTCATTCACGATCTTGAGATAAATCAGCCCGGTCCGGGCGTCACGGGTGGCGTCGAAGAAGATTTCGCGGATTTGCCGCGGCGGCGGAGTCATCCCACGAAACGCCCGCGGCTGCCATTGGCGCGTCGGGATGTTCTGCGAATCGGTGGCCAGAATTTCGTCGCCGTGCATCGTGCTGAACAGCTTTTGGGCGTAATACGAGGGCGAGCCGTAGCTGGTCAGCGCGTCGTAGCCGATCAAATCCGAACTCCACTGCATCGAGCGCCCGCGGCCCGTCAATCGGCTGACGTTGACGAACAGCGGCGCATAACAGGAGAGGCGCACGATGTCGGAGTTGCGTTCCATACCGGTCATCCAGGCGGCGTCGCCGAGCGCCCCGGCCATGTTCGGCGTCGGTGAGCCGACCCGCGTCGCCCATTCGCCGCAGAAGATCTGCGTCGCGTTCGTGCGCGAATACTTGTCGTAGTCGAGCGCGTGCGCCTGCATGTCTTCCTGGGACCGGTAATAATGTTCGTCCACCAGGTCCGGCGCGCGGCTGCGAACGACCTGCGCCGGGTGCTCGTAGCCCATCGTGGAAATCACTTGCAGGCGCGGATACTTCGCCTTGATGGCGTCGTAAAACTGCGCAAACCGTCCCTCGTAACTGCCGCTGCGATCGAACCAATCTTCGTTGCCGACCTCGACATAAGTCAACTTGAACGGCTTGGGATGCCCATCCTTCGCGCGTTGGGCGCCCCACTTTGTCGTCCGGTCGCCGGTGACATACTCGATTTCGTCCAGGGCATCCTGCACGTAGGGTTCCAGGGTCGAACCCGGCTCCACATGCTGCCCGCGCAGGGAGTACCCCGCATAAACCGCGAGCAACGGCTCCATCCGGAGGTCTTCGCACCATTCCAGGAATTCCAATAGACCGAATCCGTCGGTGGACCAATAACCCCACGGGCTGGGATGCCCCGGGCGCTGTGCCACGTCACCGATGGTCTCTTTCCAGTTGAAACGCTCGGCAATGGTATTGCCTTCGAGATAATTCCCGCCCGGAAAGCGCAGGAACTTCGGCTGCATCTCCGCGAGCAATTGCATGAGGTCCGGCCGCGTGCCGTTCGGACGGTTATGGTAAGTCGGCGGAAACAGCGAAACGTTCTGGAACCACACGATGCCGGGCCGGGTGGTTTTGATGACGAACCGGTTGTCTTTCGAAGGCGGCAAACTTCCGGTTTTCAACGTGGTCTCGTACTCTTTCCAGCTCCCGGAGATTCTGGAAATCGTCGCGCTCGAGAGGACCGTGTTGCCGTCGCCGCTTTCGAGCGAGAGGATCAGCGGGCCGGAAAAACCGTCGCCACGCGCGTAAAACGAGGCCCGATACCGGGTGTTTGGCCGGACGGGAATTCCCCAAAAACCGCCATTGGCGATGCCGGCGGGCGAGCCCTTCGACGCCTGGCTCAGGTCCACTTTCAAGCTCAGGTTCAGCGCGGCATTCAGCGGCTGGTTTGTGTCCATCGCGAGGGTCGCGCTCCCGACGGCGCTCCAGAAGATTGGCTCCCGACGGCTGGCTTTGAAAGTTCGATTGCGAATCAACTCGGCATACAGCCCGCCCTCGTAAGCGTAATTGATTTCCTCGGTCATCAACCCGTAAAGCGTGGGGCTGACGGCGCCGGTGACTTTGCTGGCGTCGATCTGCAGGACCGGTGTCGCTGGCGCGGACGTGCCGGTGCCGGGCTCGGGCGTCGTCGCGGCGGGTGCCGCAACCTGGGCGGTTGCCGGAGCCGCGGCTGCCGCGGTCCCGCCCTGCTCGCGGCGCGCGACGATGTCTTCCTTGGCAAAGTCGCCGACCTCGCGTGTGAATTTGATTTCGTTGCCGTCGGCCGAAAGTTTGCCGGTGTAGGCGATGCGAATGTCGTTCCCTTGGAAATTCAACAGCTCGACGAACGAAACCCGGTCGCCGTCCACCTTGCCTTCCTTCAGATCAGCCTCGCGCTTCCGGTCGCCGACTTCCGAGCTGGCGGTGCCGCTCAAGTTCGCGCCGTCCTGCCTGAAGGTGAACGTGTATTTCTGGAGACCGATCTGCGAGTCGAACTCGGACTTCCAGGTGCCGGTGATATTCCCCGCGCGGGCCGCCGATGCCGAGGCTGATTCGGCCCTGCTCGGCACGGAGGCGGGTGGCAGAGGTTGGTCCTGGAACACCAGTTGCGCGAATTGATACAGGCTGCGGCGCCAGGACAGCCATTCGTGGGCCGTGCCCGGCGAGATGTAGTAGCGAGTGTTGATCCCGGCCTGTTGGAGAGCCTCGGTGTCCGCCTTCGGGTCGCCGCCAAACGGCCCACGGCGGCCACCCGGCCGGCGGTTAGCCGGGTCAACTTCCCGGCTGCCGTAACTGACGAACACCAGCTTGACCTTTTGCTTGAACGCCGCCAGGTCGGTGATGTTCGTCGGCGCGATGCTGCCGCCGCTGAACACGCCGATGTGCGAAAATGTATCCAGGTGGCCCGGCGCGATCGCCCGGGTCTGCATCCCGCCCATCGAGAGACCGGCCATGGCCCGATGCGGTTGATCGGCCAGGGTGCGATAGGTGCCGTCGATGAACGGGATCAGATCCTCGAGGAGAACCCGCTCGAAGGCGCTGAGGTCTAAACGCGGTCTTCCGGGAGCAGCCGCGCCGCCGGCTCGGCCGGCGGGTTGATTCGTCGAAGCCCGCCTGGGTCCAAAAAAGTAGGTGCTGCCCGGGACGTAGCTATTGGCCATCACGATAAGGAACGGCCGGGCTTTGCCGGCGGCGATCAGGTTGTCCATGATCAGACCCGCATGGCCCTGGTTGCCCCAGCCCGTGTCGTCTTCCCCGGCGCCGTGCTGCAAATACAGAACGGGATAACGCTTGGCCGGATCCTTGTCATAGTCCGGCGGGGTATAGACGAAGCAACGCAGATTGGCCTTGGTGCTCTTTGAATAGAAGAGGACCTGCCGCAGATCTCCGTGCGGAACGTCCTTGATGGCGTAGAACTCCTGGTCATGCGCGGGAACCTCAAGCCCGCTGCCCCAGCGGTTGCCGCCGTAGAAGTACAAGCTGCCGGGGTCCGGCACTTGGGCCCCGTCGATCACGAGCGCGTAATAGTGGAACCCTTCGTCCTGCGGCCGCGTGACGCCGGTCCACGCGCCGTCCTCGCCTTTGCTGAGCGGATATTTGGCGCCGCCGAGAAACTGGAGCGCGACGTTCTGCGCCTCCGGCGCGACGACACGGACCCGCACGCGTCTTTCAGAATTGACCGCGGGATACGGTTTGCCGGGTTGATTGAGCGAGGACGGCTTGAAATCCTCGACGGCCGGCTCGTTGGTTTGGGCCATGCAAAGCCGGCCGGTCAGGAGGGCAGCGAGC
>JAGWYX010000856.1 GCA_018969165.1 Verrucomicrobiota bacterium | reverse complement strand
CAAATAAGCTGTCTGGGATGAATTAACTGAACCTGAATCGAGTTATGAAAAAAATCATCGCGTCTACCGGTTTAGCTGCTTTGGGTGCTGCCAGCCTGCAGGGGGCTTACGCCCCCGACCTTACGTCGGTGCAAACCGCCAAGCCCTGGAGTATTTCGGCGGCCGTCCGCGGCTTTTACGATGACAACTACGCGACCCGACCCTCGACTCTCGCCCCTGGCACCATCCCGGCGGGGGCAGATGCCCGGTTGTATGAAAAACGCGGCAGTTGGGGCATGGACCTCAATCCGACCGCCAGCCTGAACCTGCCCCTGGAACAAACCTACATCGGCTTGAACTATTCCTACCACATGATGTATTTCCAGGATCGGGCCGACCTCCATGAGGCCAGCGCCGACCACGTCCATCAGGCCACCGCCACCCTCAGCCACCAGTTCAGCCCGCACTATAGCCTGGACGCCAGTGACTCGTTCGCCGTGGCGCAGGAACCGGAGTTGCTCGTGCCGGGCTACGCCCCCTTGCCCATCTTCACTCGCGTGAACGGCAACAACATCATGAACGACGCAAAGGCCCACTTCCGCGGGGACCTCACCGACCGGTTGGGCGCCGAGTTGTCCTACGACAATACGATCAATATTTGGGATGACCACGGCTACGCCAACAGCACGGCCTCGCTCCTGGACATCATGAATCACATGGCCACCGCGGATTTGCGCTGGACGTGGCTGCCGACGACCGTCGCCTTGCTCGGTTACCAATTCCAATACACCGATTATACCAGCTCGGACCCGCTGACCAGCCCGGGCGGGGTCAACTTCGCGGCGAACGTCCGCAATGCGCAATCCCACTATGCGTTTGTCGGAGTGGACCAGACCTTCACCACCAAACTGAGCGCGTCCGTCCGCGTCGGCGCTGAATACACCACCTACCCGAACGCGCCGGCCGGTTCAGTGGGGAATACGACCAGTCCCTACGCCGACGCAAACCTGACCTATACCTACAACCCCGGAAGCTACGTCAAGGTCGGTGTCACTCACCAGCGCAATCCAACCTACCTGGGCTTCATCGGAACCAACATCCCACTGATGGACTCGGAGGCGACCGCGGTTTATGCCATGGTCAATCATAAGATCACCGGCAAGCTCTCCGGCAACATCCTCGGCAGCTACCAGAATTCGAACTACCATGTCCCCGGCGCCGCGGATATGCAGGACAACTTCTTCAACGCCAACGTGGGCCTGACCTACCAAATCAACCAGTTCCTGGCCGCCGAAACCTCGTACAACTATTACCGCCTGGATTCGGACCTGCCCTACACCAGTTACACCCGCAACCTGGTGTTCTTCGGGTTGCGCGCCACTTACTAATCTAAAACCCACAGTCCGACCGGAGGCTGGAATCATCACCCGGCCTCTTTTTTTTCAGCCATGGAAAATCGCCCGCCCGCTCAACCCGCAGAAACCAAACTCCATTTCCTGGATTATTGGCGCATCATCCGCATCCGTAAAACGGTCATCCTGGCCGTCTTCATGCTGGTGCTCCTGACCACCGTCGCCGTCACCTACATCCTGCCCAAGTCCTATTCCAGCACCGTGCGCATTTCCGTGGAAAAGGACACCCCCGACGTGCCCGGTCTATTCGAACGGCAGACGATGACCGCCTACGACCCCTACTTCATCCAGAACCAGTTCGAAATCATCCAGTCCAAGTCCGTCCTCTACCCCGTCATCTCCAACCTGAGCCTCAACGCCGAATTCGCCGAGCGTTACCACGCCGACAGCCCCCTCAAGACCACCGATTCCTTCGAGCTCCTCAAGAAGCTCATCGACGTGCGCCAAACCCGCAATACCTCGCTCATCGAGATTCGTGTCTTTTACGAGGACCCGAAATGGGCGGCTGATATCGCCAACGAAATCGCCAAGGTCTATAAACAAAACCGCCTTGACATGCGCAAAGGGATGACCGAGTCCGGGATCAGGGTCTTGCAGGATGAGCTGGATAAACAATCCCTCCGCGTCCACCTGGCCGAAACCAACCTCAGCTACCTGCGGACCAACCTGAATATTTCCGACGCCATGGCCGACGCCGATGCCCCGGCCCAGATGCTGGAGCCGGAAACGGTGCGGCGCCTGGATGCCGCCCAGATCGAGGCCAGGGCCCAGCTCGCCAGATACGAGACTCTCCTGACCAAGCTCCGCAGCATGTCCCAAGCAGATCTGCGCAAGTCCCTCCCCACCGCTTACCCGGGCGAAACCGAGCTGACCGAACTGGTCACCAAACGCGACACCGCCGAACAGGAGCTGGCCCGCCTGCTCAAGGACAAAACTGCGGAAAACCCCGATGTGCAACGCATCGCCGGCGTGTTGAAGGAAATCAACCGCCAGATCAACGACAAGGTGTCCGGCGTCCTCGAAGGATTGGATA
>JAGWYX010000855.1 GCA_018969165.1 Verrucomicrobiota bacterium | reverse complement strand
GGAGCGATGGAGCAATTCGAGGTAATCGTGGATTCTGTCGGCCACGCTGCCATAGTAGGCGTGGAGAAACTCGTTGATGTCCTGCGGCACGTCGGTGTCCGGATTCCAGAGCAGGCGGGCCAGGACATAGGCGCGCAGCGGGCCCATTTCGCCGTAGCCGCCGGCCGACGAGTTGCCCTGCTCGAAGAGGCCCTTGACGCCGTGCTGGACGAAGAATTGGACGTTGGGTTGGAGGGCGTCGAAGTTCGGGAAGGGCTGCTCGTAATGCGCGAAGTTCGGCGTATAATCCCACACGTACAGCCGGGGAGCCACCGGTTGCCAGGCGATGATGTCGTCGCGAAACTTCTTGTCCGCCTCGGACGGGCAGGTCGCCAGCGGGTGGGCGAAGCAGCACTCGATCGAGCAGAGGCGCACGATGACATTACGCCGCGGGCGGATGGTTTTGGGAGGCCGGCGGGTGTATTGGTAGGCGAGGGTGTCGATTCGGATATTGGGATAATCCGGCTCGAGGTTGGCGGCGATCGCATTGACGAAGCGCAGCAGCGTGGCGGCGTGGCTGCCTTCGGCGTCGTCGAGGGCTTGGCATTGCTCGCACTGGCAGTAATTGAAGGTGTCATTTTGCGACACGCTGATAATCGTGGCCTCGGGGTGATCCTGGATCCACCGCCGGACGTTGGCGATGGCGATCTTCAACACCTCGGGGTTGGACAGGCAGCGTTGGACATAACCGTTGACGCGTTTGCCGTTGATGAGCGGGAAGTACTCGGGATGCTCGGCGTAGAGGCTGCGCGGGACCAGCAGGTCCAGGCTGTGCACAAACGGGTAATAGACCACCGCCCGCCCGCCGTGTTTGGCGTCGAGGCGATAGTGATTGCCGTTGAGGCGATGGCGCGCGGCGAAATCCACGTCGCGGAGGGCCTCGGTCCAGAAATCCTCGCGGTATTCGAGGGTGGGAATCCTGGTTTCGTCGAGGGCAGGCACGCGCAGAGGACTGCGCGGAGGCACGTATTCGACCTCGGGCGTGAACCAGCGGACCCCGAGCTTTTCTTCGAGCAATTCATAGACGCCATAGAGGGTCCCGCGGGGCTGGCCGCCGGCGATGATCAACCGTCCGCGATAGGTGCGCAGGATGAACCCTTCCTGGCCCAGCTTGGCCAAATCCAGCCGGAGGCCGAGGCGCCGGAGGTGGGCATTATCACCAAGCAGGATTTCGTGAGTCACCGCGCGCTCGGTGTCGCGCACAATGGGCAGTCGGGCGTCGCTCATCTTTTCCAGGTAACGCTGGAGTTCCTCGGCGGCGTAGCGCTCGGAGGGGATGGCGTCGGCGGCGATGACAATTCGATAGCGGGTCTGGCTGTGAGTGGCGAGGGTGAGATTGGCGGCGTCAATCTGGTGCGCCATCCCGACGGCCAGGGCGCTGACCAGGAGCCAAACCCACCCTGAACTGGTCCTCGCCTTGGCCCCTCCCATGAACCGCTCCGCGGTAGGGCCGAGCTGCCGCTCGGCCTGGCGGCGCGGCCGCGCCGCCCTGCCAGGTTCGTGGTCTCGAGGTCGGCTGCCACATTTTGCGGTTCGAGTCTTCATCACCATCAGGTTCGTTTCAGGTCTCTCATTTCCATCGATAGGTCCAGCCGCGGGCCGGGACGCTCAGGGCTTGACCGTTTAACTCGACGGCGGCCGGTTCGTCGGTAAAGTTCTCGACCACCCAGCTTGCGTCGCTGAACAGGTAGAGCCCGACACGATTCGGGGCTTTGAAAGAGATCTGGAACGGGCGCAGCAAGTGGACCCGCAGATTGTCCAGCTCGGGATTGGAGAGTTCGAGCAACGATTTCGGGTCGCCCTTGACGGCCAGGATACGGACGTTGGGGCTCTCGAGATTGACCTGGCCTTCGATCCGTTTGGCCAAGCCGTCGGTGAGTAAAGCCGGTTTGCCCGCGGCGATGTAGGCCGCGAGTTCGGCCGCGAAATTCGCATCTTTCAATGCATGGACGGAGAAGAAGGCGGCCGGGGCCTTGGCGGGGAACTCGTGACACGGCGCCAAGGGCAGGCCCAACATGCCGACAAAGTCGAACACGCGGGCCTCGTTTTCCGGATGGCTGTTGGCGGGTTTGTAGGCGGCGATGCCGACGACCTTTCGCCGCCGCACTTCCCGGGCGACGTCGAACAATTCCGGGAGATGCTGGCGCAAGGCGGCGACGTCCTTCGGGCCTGTGGTCCCCTGAAGTCCGCCGTAGCAAAAGAGCATCGACTCGCGGGCGCCGGCCAGGATGGTCTGGCGCGCCTGCTCGAGGTAGGTCCGTTCGGTGGTGCCCAGCCAGTCGTACCAGCCACCGCCGCATTTGGCGCCGCCGATTCCGCCCAGCCAGCGCATGATGAAATAGCCTTCATACGGCACGGTGCCGCCCCAGCGTCGGTCCCGGTAATCGCGCA
>JAGWYX010000854.1 GCA_018969165.1 Verrucomicrobiota bacterium | reverse complement strand
GACCGACAAAGCCACGCCCGTTAACCTGACCAATCACAGTTATTTCAACCTGGCGGGCGGCGGGGATGTGCTGGGGCACGTGGTTTACCTCAATGCGGACCGTTACACCCCGAGCGATGAGACCCTGATCCCGACTGGGGAGATTGCGTCGGTCAAAGGCACCCCATTGGATTTCACTCAGCCGACTCCGATCGGCGCGCGCATCGCGCAACTCAAGCCGAAACCGGGCGGTTACGATCACAATTTCGTGCTGAACGGCCTCGGCGAATCGCTGGCCCTGGCGGCGCGGGTCCACGAGCCAACCACGGGACGAGTGCTGGAGGCGCGGACGACCGAGCCGGGCATCCAGCTTTACACCGGCAATTTTCTTGACGGCAAACTAACCGGGCATGATGGGATCGTTTATCAGCAGCACAGCGGATTTTGCCTGGAGACACAGCATTTCCCCGACTCGGTGCACCACCCCAATTTTCCGTCCACCCTTCTGCGGCCGGGGCAGGAGTGGCGCAGCACGACGGTGTTTGGATTCGGGATCGAGTAAGCAGGACCCCAACACGCCTCCCTTCAGGCTTCATGCCGCTGCTTCGGCGGCCTGGGCTCGACTCAGCGGCGAACGCGGCCGATGCCGAACTGGTCGGCGACGCGAACGGGTTGGTTGCCGCGGAAATCGATCTCTTCGAGCTTCTCGCTCTGGACGGCGCGGCCCTCTTCGTCGGTCAGCTCGGCCACGATCCGGCGCGTCCGGGTGTCAACCACATCACCGGTGGACGGGTAGGCATAGCGACCGTCGAGGCTGAACGTGATCCAACCCGGCTCGTCGCGCAGCTCGATGCTGGCGATTTGTCTTGGCGGCATCACGGTCACGTCGAAGAGGTGCACGCGGCGGTTGCGCGCGTCGGTAAGCCAGAGTTCCTTTTCGTTCGGGGTCAACCCGATGCCGTGACTGGGGCAACCGTGTCGTTTGGTCGGGCCTTTGGCGAATCCCTGCACCTCGACCCGGCCGATCATTTTGCCGGTGGTCAGGTCGCCGATCTCGAAGCCGAGCAGGTCGTTCACATTGACAAAGCACCGCGTGCCGCGGCCGTTCACCGTGAACGGCCGGATGAAACTGCTGAATGGCCCGACGGTTTTGGTGACGGCATTGTGGCGGGTATCCAGCACGGTCAGCACCGGCGAGCGCAGACCGGCGAGGTAGGCGTGTCTGCCGTCCAGACTGACGATGGTATTATGCGCGCCCGAGTTGGGGACGATCTTCTGGCGGGTGTCACCGCTGGCGGCATCCACCACGCGCCAGTAGGCCCCTTCGAGCGACGGCAGGTAGAGCATTCGCCCGACCGGTGAAATGGACATGCGATCGCAGCCTCCTGGGTATGGCCTTTCCCAAAGCACCTGGTCGGTCTCGAGGTCCAGGGCGCTCAGGGTGCGAGTGGTGCTGACGTACAGCCGCTTGGTTTTGCCGTTCGCGCAGATGCCCTTGACATTGAGCGGCCGCCCATGCTCATCCAGACCCCCGAAGGGAATGCGTCGGAGAAAGCGGTGACCATTGTCGATGTCAAACACCAGGACACCATGTCCGCCGTATTCGAGGTAATCGCGGATGCCCGGTTCAGCGACGTAGAGCAGTCGGTGTGCGGCGGCAGCGCGTGCGGAATGGGGATGGCTGAGGACGCCCAGGCCCAAAAGGACGAGCAGGATCGGCCCTGGTGTGCGGCGGAGGTTCATGGCTCCGGCAACAACTCGCCGCCCGGGATTTTGAATGCGTAGGCGTATCGGCACGGAAGCCGGCTCGGGTCAACGGCCGGGAGTTTGAGGATCAGGTTGGAGCCTTTGGTCTGGTATTTGAGCTTGTCCTCGAACCCGAGGAGGGTGATCCGGGAACCGGCCGGCACCTTGATCTGGCGCAGTTGGAGCTGTCGGCCAGGCCAATCAGGGGTGATGGCATACAGGGCGTCCGGTTTCCGCGTGAAGAAGGCCTGCTTGACAGCGACGCCCTGCTTCGGTTCCTGGCCGATCTGATCCATGAGATTGTATTTGATCATGAACTGGCCGTATTCCTGGCCCGGCCGTTTGCCTGCCGACCACTGGCAAGCGCGCCCGGCGTAGCGGGTCCCGTAAATCGCCTCGCCATTGACCCGCAGCCAAGCGCCGATGTCCAGCAGGCGCTGCTGCATGATCACCGGGATGCGTCCGTCGGCCGTGGGGCCGATATCGAGCAGGAAATTCCCGCCGCGGCTGACCAGGTCAATCAGCACCAGGACCAACTCGCGGCCGCTTTTGTAATCGTCGATCGTCTCGGCGCGGTTGTAGCCGTAGGAATAACCCATCCCGCGGTTTTCCTCCCACGGATGGGCGGCATTGGCCATGCCGGCGCCGTATTCGGTGGTGAAATAATCGCCGTGTTTATGCCGGGTGTCCTTGCCCCAGCGGTCGT
>JAGWYX010000853.1 GCA_018969165.1 Verrucomicrobiota bacterium | reverse complement strand
ATGACCGCTGAACGGGCTTTCCTTGACAGGAATCAAAGCCGGGTGCGCGACGCCGCGTCTCCTGGCGGACCGTCGGCCTCGTCACGTGTCGGCGGCCATTGCGAGCGTGGCGCGCCGGGGGTGGCGCTGCGTTGCCATTGGATGGAACGTTGCATCAGCCCTTCGGTTGCCGCATCCTCCGCGCGATGACAACGAGCCGGATATATCTCGGGATCGAGATCGGGGGCACGAAATTGCAACTGGTCGCCGGCGACGGCGAAGGGGAGATTACCCACCGGCACCGTCTGACGGTCGAGCCGCAAAAGGGGGGGGTGGGCATCCGCGAACAGATTCAGCGCCTCCTGCCGGACTTGCTGAGGTCAGTCAGGCCCGATGCCATTGCCGTCGGCTTCGGCGGACCGGTGGACTGGCGGACCGGGACGATCTGCTGTTCACACCAGGTCGAAGGATGGTCACAGTTCGAGTTGGGTGCGTGGTTGCGTGAGCAGGCCGGCCTGCCGGTGGCGATCGAGAATGACGCGAATACGGCGACGCTGGCCGAAGCCCGCTGTGGCGCCGGGGTGGATGGCAACCCGGTGTTCTATGTGACGCTCGGCAGTGGTGTCGGCGGCGGCCTGGTTGTGGACGGGAAGATTTACCACGGGACCCGGCCCGGCGAGGCGGAGATTGGCCACCTCCGGCTGGATCGCGAGGGAACCATTCTCGAGACTCGCTGTTCGGGTTGGGCGGTGGATGCGCGAATTCGGCAACTGCGTTTGACGGAACCGACCAGTCTGCTTTGCCGCTGGACGCTGGATGTGGCCGCTGGCGAGGCGCGCTTTCTGGCCCGCGCCTGTCGGGACGGAGACGCGGCGGCGTGGCGGATCCTGCGCGAGACCGCGACGGACCTGGCGTTTGGCCTGTCGCACGTCGTTCATCTGTTTCACCCCGAGGTCGTGGTGCTGGGCGGGGGACTGTCCCTGGTCGGTGAACCCCTGCGGGTCGAGGTCGAGCACGCCCTGCGGCCGCTCGTCATGGAGGCCTTTGCGCCCGGCCCGCGCGTCGTGCTCGCCGGGTTGGGTGAGGATGCCGTTCCGGTGGGGGCGTTGCTGCTGGCGCGGGCGGCGGCCCTGGGCTGACGGCCTCGCGTGCCAGCGTCCTTGAACCCTGAAAACTCTTTGATAGAATTCACTTGTCCGACCCCGGTCCTGCCGCGCTAACCTCCGCCGATGAATCAGTGGATCGACGATTACCTGTCCGCCCAAAAGCACGCGTTGAGTTCCATCCCCGTGGATGCCGTGGCGCGCCTGATCGAGACCTTGCGTGGCGCGCTCAAGGAGGACCGGCAGATTTTCGTGTTCGGCAACGGCGGGAGCGCGGCCAACGCCTCGCACTTCGCCACCGATCTCGGCAAAGGTTCCTCCGACAAGGTCGGTCGGCGATTTCGCGTGCTGTCGCTGAACGACAACGTGAGCTGGATGACCGCGCTGGGCAACGATTACGCCTACGAGGACATCTTCGTGCGTCAGCTCCAAAACTATGGTCGTCCGGGCGACGTCGCCCTGGCCATGAGTGTCAGTGGCAATTCGCCCAACGTCGTCAAGGCGCTCGACTGGGCGAAACAGAATGGGCTCCGGACCATCGCGCTGATCGGCGCCAAGCGCGGTCGGGCCGCCGAGGTCGCCGAGCAAGTCATGGTCATCAATTCCGAACATTACGGCCGCGTCGAGGACGCGCACATGGGAATTTGCCACATGCTGTGCTACGCGTTTATGGAGCGCCCGGAGTTGGGGCGATTCGATTACTGACCGAACGTCGGCGACAGTCTGAGTGTCTGAGAAAATTATGCCACTGCTCAAACTCGAAACAACTGTCGCCCTGTCCGACGAGAAGCGGACGGCGCTCCTATCCGCCCTTTCCAAAATCGTCGCTGAAACCATCGGCAAACCTGAGCCATACGTCATGGTTACGATCGGCCCGGTGGCGGCCCTCATGTCCGGCAAGTTCGGCCCAGCCGCGTTCGTTGAGCTCCGCAGCATCGGCGGGTTGAGCGGCGCGGTCAACCGCCAGTTGTCCGCCAAGGTGTGCAAACTCCTGCACGAGGCGGTCGCCATTCCTGCCGACCGCGTCTATCTCAACTTCATCGATGTCGCGTCCAGCCACTGGGGCTGGAACGGCGCCACCTTCGGCTGATCTCTGTTGAAGGCGCGGGCTGAAGCCCGCGGCTACAGGTAGCTGCGGGTTCATGGACGACACCTTACCTCGTTTGCGCCGCGGATTCAACCCGGGTGCAAGCGTCCGACGACCGGGTAACGCCACGCGGCTCCAGCGTCGATCAGTGCTGGTCGTTTACCATGAAGTAGAGCAGGGGAACCGTGACCGGGCTGATGATCATGGCCGCCAGCCCGCCGGCCATCAGCGAAATGGCCAGTCCCTGGAAGATCGGGTCGAA
>JAGWYX010000852.1 GCA_018969165.1 Verrucomicrobiota bacterium | reverse complement strand
CCCGCGGCGACCGGCGGCAATACGCTGGAATTTGAAAATCTCGAGCTGCGTGCTGACGCCCGAGCGTCGGCCACGGCCGGAGGCTTGCGGCTGCTGCGTCGGCCGGTCGGCAAGGGCCAGGTGGTCGTCGCCGCCGGCCCGATCCTTGGCCCGGAGGAGGCCGAGCTTGGCGGCGCCCGTCAGCGCGCCTACGCCACCGTCTGTGCGTTGGTCGGAGTGAATTACGTTCCACCGGCCGGAACACGGCCCCAGGCCCCAGGCTTCGGCGCGATGACCTTGGCAGCTTTGGCGGAGCGCGTGACCGTCGAGCCGGCCTTCGACGACTGGGCGGTGATCTGGAAGACCTTCGCCGATCACGGCGGCTTCACGCCGGTGCACCAGGCCAAACCAAACGCGCCCAGTCCTGCCGGCCGGACGATTAACGGGGCGGTGGCGGCGACGCTACGGGTCCCCGCGGGCCGGACGGTCGAGGTCCCCTTCCTGGTCACCTGGCATTATCCGAATAAGTATAACCACGCGGGAGTTTGGATGGGCTGCCATTACGCCAGGCAATGGCCGGACGCAGCCGCGGTCGCGCGGGCGGCAGCGGCGAATTTTGGGGCCTGGCGCGCGAAGACCGAACAGTTCCGAAAGACGTTTTACGACAGCACGCTCCCGTATTGGTTGCTCGATTGTCTCACCTCGCAAGCGGCGACGATCCGTCATATCGGCGTGGTCTTCCGCATCGGGAACGCGGAGATCTATGGCTGGGAAGGTTCCAACGGCTGCTGCCAACCCACCTGCACGCACGTCTGGGGTTACGAACAAAGCCTGGCGCACCTGTTCCCGGACCTCGAGCGGGAGATGCGCCGCATCGACTTCACGCATCAGCAGGACGCGGATGGCGGGATCAACAACCGTACCGACGTGCCCTCGCCCGCCCATCCGACCGGCGAACACCCGTTTACCGACGGCCACGCCAGTTGCATTCTCAAGGCCTACCGCGAAGCCCTGAACCATCCCGACGACGGGTGGTTCACCGAATACTGGCCGCACGTGCAGCGCGCGGTCGATTATCTCATCCGACGCGATGCGGCGACGGGCGGCGGCGAGCCGCAAGGCGTTTTGCGCGACGACCAATGGAACACCTACGACGAGGCCCTGCACGGCGTGACCACGTTCATCGGCACTTATTACCTGGCAGCCCTTCGGGCCGGTGAGGAGTGGGCGCGGCGTGTCGGCGATTTCGAATCGGTGCTCCGCTACCACAAACTCTTCGAGCGCGGTCAAAAGCAACTGATCGACTTGTGCTGGAACGGCGAGTATTTCCAACAGGACCTCCCGGACTACCGGGCCCGTGCCGGCGAAGTCGGGCCCGGGTGCATGGCCGATCAACTCATCGGTCAATGGTGGGCGCATCAGCTCGGCCTCGGGTACCTCCTGCCCACGGACGTGGTGCGGACCGCCCTGCGCTCGATCTTCCAATACAACTGGAAATCCGACCTCACCGGCTGGAAGCACATGCCGCGAGCCTTCGCCGGCGCGAAGGACAAGGGATTGATCATTTGCACCTGGCCCAAGGGCGGCCGCCCCGCCAACGTCATGCTCTATTCCGATGAGGTCTGGACCGGGATCGAATACCAGGTCGCCGCCCACCTCATTTACGAAGGGATGCTCGAGGAAGGTTTCGCGATCATCAAAGGGGCCCGCGATCGCTACGACGGCGTGCCACGTCCGCCCATCGGGCGCAATCCGTGGAACGAGATCGAATGCGGCGGGCATTACGCGCGGGCAATGTCGTCCTGGTCCGTGCTCCTCGCCCTCGCGGGGTTCGGATACGACGGCCCGGAAAAACGGCTGCGTTTCACGCCGCGGCAGACGCCGACGAATTTCAAAGCCTTTTTCACGGGGCCGGAAGGTTGGGGTGCCCTGTCGCAAAGGGCGGCCGCTGGATCGCAAACGGCCGAGATCACTGTCGTGACAGGCCGTCTGGCCGTCGCCAAGGTCCACTTGCAACCGCTCGAGAAACCCGCGGTGGTTCGGGTGACCCAAGGTAACGAAAGCATCGACGCCACGCTCGAGCCGGCGCCGGACGGGGTCTTGGTCAACCTCCGGGTGCCGACGCTGGTCGAAGCGGGCGAGACGCTAGCGGTGAGGTTGGGTGCTTGAGAAATTACTTCCTACACGGATACCGGCGTTGAACCGGGAGGGGCGGCATGCCGCCGTCCGCCACTTGGTGGACCGCGACACGCGGTCCCTCCCGATCGACGCGGGCCGGGTTGTGGAACCGTCTGTCACCGGTGGGCGGCCCTGCCGCGCCGCCGCCCCGTCTCACTGGTTCTTCCGCAAGGCCGTTTCCAAGTAATCAGGCGGGACCTTGCCCTGCACGCTCCATCCGCCGTCCACGTAGAAAACCTGGCCGGTCATGTAAGCGGACTCCTCCGAGGCGAGGA
>JAGWYX010000851.1 GCA_018969165.1 Verrucomicrobiota bacterium | reverse complement strand
GCCAAGGTCGCCAGGATGAACGCCGCGCTGAGGAGGTCGGGCACGCGGAACAGGCGCAGCTTGGCGTTGGTGGTTTCGACCAGGACAACGGCGGCGGAGAGCAGGAGCAATTTGGCCACAAAAAAGACCGACGCCAGGGCCAGCGTCCCGAATGACCAGCCGGAGGCGATGCCGACCGGGAAGAACATGTTGACCAGGAGCGCCATGAGGACCAATTGCTTGATCGACACGCCCCATTCGATCAAGCCCAGGTAGCGGCCGGAGTATTCCAGCAGCATCGCCTCGTGGATCATCGTCAACTCGAGGTGGGTCGCGGGATTATCTACTGGCAGCCGGCCGGTCTCCGCCAGCAGCACGATGAACAGCGCCGCAAACGCCAGCACATGCGGCGGGTTGAGCAGTTGCCACGTCGGCCCCTGCGTGGCGTGAATGATCTGGCTCAAATCGGTCGAGCCGGCGGCGATGGCGACGGTGAAGATGGACAGCATCATGGCCGGCTCGGCGATGGCGCCGATGGTCATCTCGCGGCTGCTGCCCATGCCGCCGAAAGCGCTGCCGGGGTCCAATCCCCCCAGGGCGAGAAAGAACCGGCCCAGGGCCAGCAAGTAAACCACGGCCAACACGCCGCCGAACAGGCTGAGGGGCGTTTCCACCGAGACCATTGGCACCAGGACCCCCGCCACCAGCGCCGTCAGAAACACCACATACGGCGTCGCGGCAAAGACCCAGGAGGCGTGCTCGGAAATGGTCATGTCCTTGCGCAAAAACTTCAGCAGGTCCAGGTAGGGTTGCCACGGACGCGGTCCCCGGCGGTTCTGGAGCTGGGCCTTCCAATGCCGGATCAGGCCGGTCACGAACGGGGCCAGACCCAGCAGCAGCGCCAGTTTCAACAGGACAGCGACGAGGACCTGGAAATTCATAGCGCGAAAATCAACAGCAACAGGAGCGTCGCAAAAATATAGATGAGGTAGGCCTGGATGCTGCCAGCCTGCAAGGCGCGCATCCGGCGCGAGAGCCGGAGGATGCCGCGGTTGAGCGGACGGTAAATCCGTTTCTCGAAGGTCTCTTCGATGTGGCTCTCGAAGCGGATCGTCTTGGCGAAATACGGCGAGTAATCGTATTCGACCTGCACCTCGCGGCGCGGCCGGAAGAGGGCTTTGAAGATCATCCGCAACGGCTTCGAGAAACCGGTCGCCGTGTATTCCATCCGCGGCGTCAGCCCTTGCAGGCCGCAGTCCCACGTCGGCCCGATCCGCGTGATCGCCCCGTGGCCGAACAAGGCCCAAAGCGCCAGTGGCAGCGGCAGCAGGCAAACGCCCAGCAGCGTCATCCCAAGCGTCGAGACACTCCCGGCGCCCGGCCTCAGCGCGATGATGACCAGGCCGCCACTCGCCAGCCGCTCGTGGATGGCCTGGCCGGTCAGTTGCGTGGTGATCGGATCAAACAGGGTGAGGAACGGGCCCGGGAACAGACCCAGGAAGAAGCAGACGACGGTTAGGGCGGCCATGCCGGCCAGCATCGCGGGCGAGGCCTCGTGGGCCTGGGCGGCACGGTCGCTCCGGGGTTGCGCCAGGAACGTGATGCCGAAGGCCTTGACAAAGCAGGCCGCGGCCAGCGCCCCGGTCAGGGCCAGGAGCGCGCCGCTGATCGGGAAGACCAGCCGCACCAGCCGTTCGGAGGTGCCGAATCCTTGTAGCAGGGCCTGATAGGTGAGCCATTCGCTGACGAAACCGTTCAGGGGCGGCAAGGCCGAGATCGCCACCGCGCCGACGAGGAAGAAGAAGGCGGTCTTCGGCATCCGCTTGACCAATCCACCCATGTCTTCCATGTTGCGCGTGTGCGTGGCGTGCAGCACCGCCCCGGCGCCCAGAAACAACAGGCCTTTGAACACGGCGTGGTTGATCGTGTGATACAGGCCGGCGACCAGCGCCAGCGACGCCAACACCGGGTGGCCGGTGCGTTGGAACATCAACGCGGCGCCCAGACCCATCAGGATGATCCCGATATTCTCGATGCTGTGGTAGGCCAGCAATCGTTTAAGGTCGTGTTCCATCAGGGCGTACAGGACGCCGAGCAAGGCGGAGACCGTCCCGATGACGAGCACCGTGACCCCCCACCACAGCGGCGGCGCGCCGAGGAAATCAAACAACACGCGGGTCAAGCCGTAGATGCCGGACTTGATGAGCACGCCGGACATGAAGGCCGACACATTGCTCGGGGCGACCGGATGGGCAGCCGGCAGCCAGATGTGCAGCGGCACCAGGCCCGCCTTGATGCCGAACCCGGCCAGGAACAGCAGGAACGCCGCGGTCCGGGCGCCGGGCGCCAGCCGTTCACCGACGGCGTGGAAGCTGCCAAAGCCGTAGTCACCGGTGGCCTGGTAGAGCAGCAGGAACCCGAGGATCAGGCAGCCGGTGCCGATGTGCGACATGATGAA
>JAGWYX010000850.1 GCA_018969165.1 Verrucomicrobiota bacterium | reverse complement strand
AGAACCAGAAGATCCAACACCGGGCCGCGGTCACCGGCCAGGCGCAGGTTGACAAAGCCGCCATCGCCAATTTCCTGGATCAGTTGGAATACCCGATCAGTTATCTGGATTTTGAGACCTTTGCCACGGCGATTCCGCCGTTCGACGGCGTGCGGCCATTCCAACAAATCCCGTTTCAATTCAGCCTCCACGTCGTACGAGCGGCTGGGGCTGAGCCCGAGCACTTCAGTTTCCTGGCCGACGGCCGGGGTGATCCGCGCCCGGAATTCATGCGCCAACTGAAAACGGTTATCAGTTCGACCGGTTCGATCGTGGTTTACAACGCCAGTTTCGAGACGAACCGGCTCGCGGAATGTTGCGACCTGCTGCCCGAATACCAGTCCTGGTACCGGCAGCTTGAACCACGGATCGTGGATTTACTGCTGCCCTTCCGGGGTTTTCGGTATTATCACCCGGCCCAGTGCGGCAGCGCCTCAATGAAAGCTGTGCTGCCAGCGCTGACCGGTCGCGGCTACGCCGACCTGGCGATCCAGGAAGGCGGCACGGCAAGCCTGGAGTTCTTACGGGTTACCTTCGGCGAGGTCCCGGCCCGGGAGCAGCAGCGCGTGCGCCAGGAGCTGGAGCGGTACTGCGGGTTGGACACCGAAGGCATGATTTGGATCGTGGACCGCTTGCGGCAGGTGGTTCAGGAATGACGGTCCTCGGTTTGATCCTCGACCGTCGATTTCCGTTTGCGCAGCTGCCTGAAGAAAACCCACCAGTAAACCGGCGCGAAGATCGAAAAGGCGCACCACGAGAAAAGCACCATTCCAACCACCTGGAACGCACTGGGGCGGACCGCCTCTGAAACTCCGGCTCGCGAAATCTCGCCAAACGAAAACACGTTGAGGTACGGCATGCAGTTGTTGTACGGCCCGACCGCGGCACCGCAATGGGGACAAAACCAACCCTCATGAGCCTGCGGTTCGAAACACCGGTGGCAAACCGGAACGGCATCCGGTCCCTCCAGGGCCTCGGCAACATCTGCCCCCCAAGGATCAGGTCCGGGACGCGCGCTCATCACCGCCTTGATGGTACCGTAGACCCCGCCGACGAGGATCACGACGCCGACCAGTTGCTTCTCGGTCATGACTAAAAAAACATGGACCTCACCGGCTCTTCCTGCTCGGGGATCCGGCCGAGATCGTCTCCGCCGCTCACGCCACTCGACACCCAGCCCAGCGACATGGCTGGTCCACAAAGCGAGCCTCGCTTACCAGTGCCAGTCCGAACGCTACGCTTCTCGCGATGGCGCGGCTGCTCAACCTTAGATCGCAGGGCCAACTTCACCTGGAGGTGATCGCCAGCAGAAACGGCGAGGCGATGGTCATGCTCGACCGACAATCCAACGTCTGAATCGGCACCGATGGCAGCGGATTCGACAGGTCCACCGGCTGACCCGCCGCACCGCCGGGCTGGCTGCGTGGAGCAGCGCATCCGCCGGACAGCAGGGCCAAGGCGACACCGAGCCAGGGCAATCGCATCCGAAGACTGGATGTTGTCTTGGCCACAAGTCGATCGGTGGAGGATTCCGGGAAAGGCTAATCCGCGTGCCGGAACCGTCAATTTAAAACGCCGGGATTTGGCCGCAGACCAGACCTGGTTGGGACAGCGGCAAATCGGCTTGTTTCCGCCGCCGTGACGGGCCAGAGTGGCGGTCAAGGTGAAAACGCAGTGGTGGATTATTGCTGGCACTTTTCTCGGAGTCGTCGCCGTTGGGGTGGTGACCAGCCTGCCGCCCAAGGAGCCGGTGTATCAGGGCAGGCGGCTGAGTTCCTGGATACAAGCCTTTAGAGACGGCGACGATAATCATGTGGCACCGGCCATTCATGCGGTCCACGCCCTTGGATCGAATGCGGTTCCGACGCTGCTCCGATCCCTCCGTGTCAACGACTCGGTGTGGAAACGGACCTGCGCTGCTACCATTGCTAAGCTACCCGCAGAATGGAAGTCGGCCTTGCCAGAGGTTGAATTGAGCGCCTGGAGGGTTCGCGCTCGCTGTGCGTCCTGCCTTGGTGATCTCGGGGTGCTCGCTGCGCCTGCGGTCCCAGAATTGATCCGGGCGTTGACCGACCCCGCGCAGGCGGTCCGATTCTCGGCCGCTGAAGCCGTTGGGAAGATCGGCGTGGAACCTCAACTGATCGTTCCTGTGTTAACCAGTGTTTTGCACAGGGACCCCGACCTGGAGGTCCGACTTCAGGCAGTGCAGGCGTTGGGGCGCATCGGCCCACGCGCTCAGCCGGCGTTGCCAGTCCTCCTGGGAATACTGAAGTCCACCAATAACCCCGCGTGGCGCGATCCGGTTGAGCGTTGTGTGTCAGAGGCGATTTGGCGCATTGACCCAACCCAGACCGCCGGGCTGGTTCCGGTGCTGCTCGCCCAGCTCAGAAAGAACAACGAG
>JAGWYX010000849.1 GCA_018969165.1 Verrucomicrobiota bacterium | reverse complement strand
ATGGTGCAACCTCGGGCCTCTACCTGACTAGAGGGTCAAGGGGTTTTCCTAGCTTTTTCCAAGCCAGTGAGTGGGTTCGACTTTAAAGGCAACCGCTCGATTAAATCGCAAAACTCGCCCGCACACTTGCGTTGACGCGACGTTTCCATTTCCCATCTCGGGACGACAGCCGCGAGCGCCCGCCGAAACTCCTGCAGCGCCGCAATGCGCGCATCCAATTCCTGCAAGTGCTTTCTCCCTACGTCGGCAACGCAGCGGCAGGGAGCGCGGCCCCGCTCGTGCAGCCCGAGGATTTCTTTGATTTCCTCCAACGTGAATCCCAGCGCTTGGGCTTTTTTGATGAACTGGACTCGGCGGACAGCATCCGCCGGATAAAGGCGATAATTCGCGGCGGATCGGCTTGGCTTCGCCAGCAGACCGATCCGCTCATAATAATGAAGCGTTTGCACGCCCACGCCGACACGCATCGCCAGTTCGCCAACTTTCAAAAGAGGTTCTGCCATCGTTGAATCGATAAACTAAACGGGGCGTCCTGCGCAAACAAGGACCTTTGCACCTACACCCCGTCCAGAAAGCAGCTTGCGATGAAGGCGGTGTCACGGGAATATTCGGCGATGTCAGGCCTCTCATTTCAAGAAGCATGAATCGTTTTGAAGAAGATTTCCCAGTCACCACCGAGGCTTGTCGGCGCTGCGACGGTGATGGAGGATGTGGCTGATGTTGACCACATTGGTCTTTCTGGCCGTTTGCTTCTTGGCCTACGCGAACGGCGCTAACGACAACTTCAAAGGCGTCGCCAGCCTGTTCGGGAGTCGCACCTGTGGTTACCGAACGGCGATCACCTGGGCAACGGTCACGACCCTCGCCGGCAGCCTGACGGCGATGTCTGTGGCCCAGGCGTTGCTCAGGAAATTCTCCGGCGCCGGCCTGGTGCCCGGCGCGCTCACGGCCTCCCCGCAGTTTGTCCTGGCGGTGGCGTTGGGCGCAGGAGCGACCGTGATCCTGGCCGCGCTGCTGGGTTTCCCCATCTCCACCACCCATGGGCTGGTCGGCGCGTTGCTCGGCGCGGGACTGGTCGCGGTGGGCGGTCAAGTAAACTTCGCCGTTCTCGGCCGAACGTTTGTCGCGCCCCTGCTGTTAAGCCCACTGTTGGCGGTGGTAGTGGGTGCCGTGGTCTACCTGCTCTTTCGTTATGCCCGTCTTCGGCTCGGGATCACCAAGGAAATGTGCGTCTGCGCCGGTGTTGAACAGCAAGTCATCCCGCTGGCGCAGCCCAACGGCGTGTTTGCCGCGCAGACGTTGCCGACGCTTTCCGTGGCCGTGGACAATCCGGCAGCTTGCGTCCAACGTTACGCGGGCAGCGTGTTGGGCGTGAACGCCGGTCGTTTGCTGGACGCGCTGCATTTCTTGAGCGCGGGCGCGGTGAGTTTCGCGCGCGGGCTGAATGACACACCGAAGATCGCCGCGCTGCTGCTGGTGGCGCCCGCGTTCAACGTGCGCTGGGGCTTGTTTGCGGCCGCGGCCGCCATGGCGATTGGTGGTCTGCTTAACGCCCGGGCAGTGGCGGAAACGATGAGCCACAAACTCACGGACATGAATCCCGGCCAGGGCTTCGCCGCCAATCTTTCAACGGCGCTCCTGGTCACGACGGCCAGCGTTCACGGCCTGCCAGTGAGCACCACGCATGTGAGCGTGGGCTCGCTCCTGGGGATGGGCGGTGTCACACGGCAGGCAAAATGGAAGCCGGTGTTCGGTGTGCTCGCCTCATGGGTCATTACGCTTCCTTGCGCGGCGGGCGTGGCGGCGTTGATGTACTGGTTGGTGAGTGCCTGCTCGTGAGTGGAACAACACGATGATTCACACTTCTGAGATAAATTTGTTCGACGAAAAGCTCGTAGCAAGCCGCCTGATCTTCCAACGTGGCCCGCTGCATACGCTCCAAATCAACGTCGGCCGGAAGTGCAACCAGACCTGTCGCCATTGTCATGTGGATGCCGCGCCATGGCGGACCGAGATGATGCCGGCAGTCGTGGCGCGGCGGGTGGGTGGATGGATTCAGACCCATCGGCCCGCGGTTGTAGACATTACTGGCGGCGCACCCGAACTGAGCGAGCATTTCCGTTATCATGTTGAAACCGCGCGTGCCTGCGGTTGCCATGTCATCGATCGGAGCAATCTGACCATCATCGAGACGACGGCTTACGGCTGGCTGCCGGAGTATCTGGCCGCGCATGAGGTCGAAGTGGTGGCCTCCCTGCCGTGCTATCTGGAGGAGAACGTGGACTCGCAGCGGGGCGAAGGCGTGTTCGCGAAGAGCATTCGCGCGCTGAAAAAACTCAATGCCGTCGGCTACGGCACGCGCCTGCCGTTGAGCCTGGTTTATAATCCGCTCGGTCCGACGCTGCCGCCGGCCCAGGCCGACCTGGAGGTGGATTATAAAAGGGAGTTGC
>JAGWYX010000026.1 GCA_018969165.1 Verrucomicrobiota bacterium | reverse complement strand
CGCCCGCCTGGCCGCCGCCGACCAGGAACCGCCGGTCATCGATCCCGGCCCGCCTCCCTCGGACGCCATCGTGCTGTTCGATGGCAAAGATCTCGCGCAATGGGAAACGCTCAAGCACGGAGAGCCCAAATGGGAGATCGCCGACGGCGTGTTGACCGTCAAACCGGGCACCGGCAATATCATCACCAAGGAGCAGTTCGGCGATGTGCAGGTGCACGTCGAATGGGCGACCCCGGCCGAGGTCAAGGGCGAAGGCCAGGGCCGCGGGAATAGCGGGGTTTACCTCCAGGGCCGCTATGAAATCCAGGTCCTGGATTCCTACAATAACAAAACCTATTTCAACGGCCAGGCCGGCGCCTTCTACGGCCACAACGCGCCCCTGGTCAACTGCTGCCGCAAACCCGGGGAATGGCAGACCTACGACATCATTTTTCATCCGCCGCGAACCGCGGCCGACGGCACGGTCCGGCCGGGCTCGTTCACCGTGCTGCAGAACGGCGTGCTCGTCCAGGATCACATCCCCGTGGCCGGGGACCCGACCACGGCCGCCCAGTTCCGGGGCGTCGCCCCTACCGGCCCGCTGATGTTGCAGGACCATGGCAATCCGGATCGCTTCCGCAATCTCTGGATTCGCCGGCTCCCGAGTCCTTGAACCCTGGAACCACGCCGGTCCAGTTCGGCCGCCCGCCAGTCAGTCGCTCCAAACCAGCGAATCCTGCCGGATGTGCAGATGACGCGGACGAGCGAGGTTCAAGTCGGCGCTGGCGGCAAATCCGTTTTCCGTGGACGCGACCCCGACCGAACGGACGGACGGCGGTAAAGCGGGTAACCGCAGTCCCAGCTCCGCCAGCGACGCGGCCCAGCGCCCGCGCCGTTGTTGAAAGTCGCGCTCGGCGTAATAAATCTCCTGCAGCAGATCACGCGCCGGACCGGTCGGGTCCGGCCGGAATCTGACCGGCGGGGGGCGACGGCTGAACTGCACGTAGCCCCAGCGCTCGGGCCGGTGCATGTCCACGATGCCCGTCGGGGACCAGACCCAATTGTCCTCGCGGCGTCCGGGTATTTTCTCGTAGCGGCCCTGGGTGACGTTGATTGGCCATTCGACCCTGGAAAAATCGACGCGCCACTGGTCCCCCTCCAGCGGCGGCGCGGGTCGATGCGCATATTCGGCCAGGGCCTTCCAGGGAAAAGCGATCTCGACAGTCCAACCGCGATCCACGTCGTCGGGATTGTTCAAAGTGCCGCGCACCCGCACCGCCGTGCGCAGGCCGCGAATCTCCCATTCATTGATGGCCGAGCCGCCGTCCTTGTAAGGCTTTTTGAGCAGGAGATCCCACGTGGTGTTCAGGGCGTTCATTTCGAATTCGTAATACTCGTGATTGTCACCGTTGGGATCGATGAACACCTCGAAGTCGTTGTCGCGAAAAATCACCGAGTCGTGCTGCGTCTGGGTGCCCCAGACGTGCGGTTCCTCCAACTCGGCGGCGACGTAGAAATTCTCCTCATCCCACAGCATCTTGGCCCGAGTGCGGAAGCGTGGCCGCGGTTTGATCGGCCCTTCGATGTCGGCGAAATCCTCCGTCCACGGCGCCCGCTGCCACGCGGGCTCGTCCAGCCGGCCGTCGATCTGGATCGGCCCGGCGGCCTGGTAACAGACGTAGCCGCGTGGTTTCCGTGGCGCCATGCGAGCCCAATCCTCGAGGAAATTGGCCGCTGACACCCCAAAGCCAAGGCAACCCGCGCCGACGGCGACCGACGCGATCAGGACCTGCCAGCGGATGATCCGCCGCGTTCGCCGCGCTCGTCCGGCCAGGCCCGGGCCCGCCGCGCAAGCCGCGAACGGAATGCTCGAGTGCTTGAGGCGGAAAAGGCAGGCAACCAAAGAGACGCCAGAACTTGACCTGATGACAGCGAGTTTCAAGGTTCAAGGACTCTCACTTGACTTGATGCCAGCAAGTTTCACAATGCAACAATTCGAACGATGAAAGCCGCTTGCATCGACCAACCGGGACCACCGGAAAACATCCGCTACCGCGACCTGCCGACCCCCCACCTGAGCGGCGCGCAGGTGTTGGTGAAGGTCGGGGCCGTCGCTCTCAACCCGATTGACACGTATATCCGCGCCGGCCTGGTGAAGATGGACCTGCCGAAACCTTTTGTCGTGGGCTGCGACCTGGCCGGTGTCGTCGAAGCCGTCGGCCCGGCCGCCAAACAGTTTCGCCCCGGCGACCGCGTCTGGGGGAGCAACCAGGGACTGCTGGGACGCCAGGGGACGTTTTCCGAATTCGCGGCCGTGGACGAGCATTGGCTTTATCCGACACCGCCGGAGGTGCCGGACGAACAAGCGGCAGCCATCGCGCTGGTCGGCATCACCGCCCATCTCGGCCTGGTGCGCGCGGCCAAAGTGCGCCAAGGCGAAACGATCTTTGTCAACGGCGGCGCCGGCGGCGTCGGTTCGACCGTGATCCAAATGGCCAAAGCCCTCGGTGCGCGCGTGCTCGCCACCGCCGGCACCGATCAAAAAGTCGAGTTCTGCCGCAAGCTCGGGGCCGACGTCGCGCTGAATTACAAAACCCACAACATCGAGGCCGAAACCAAAAGGGCCGCCCCGGCCGGTGTCAACGTCTGGTGGGAGACTCGGCGCGACCCGGATTTTGACCGAGCCGTCGCCTTGCTCGGCGCCCAGGGCCGGATGATCGTGATGGCTGGACGCGAAGCGCGCCCGCCCTTCCCGGTGGGCCCGTTCTATGTCAAGGGCTGTTCCTTGCACGGCTTCGTGATGTTCCTGGCCCCGCCCGCAGAACAACGGCGGTGCGCGGCGGACATCAACCGCTGGTTGGCCCGGGGCAAACTGCGGGCGCACATCGACCGCGTAATGCCGCTGGCGGAAACGGCTGCCGCTCATCGGTTGCAGGAGGAAAACACCATCGGCGGCGCCGGAACGCTCAGCGGAAAAATCGTTCTCAAACCGTGACACCTCGCGCGGCGCGCCTCAGACCTCAAGTCACCTTTGTCATGCATCTTCGACACTCTATTCGTTCGTCCGTTCCCTCCGCGCGCCTCGCTCAGCCTTCAAACCGCCAGAACTTCCTTGATCCGGGCAATCAGGTCTTCGGGCGCGAAGGGTTTGGCCAGGGTCCGGTCCACTTCCAGTGTTCGGGCCAAGGACAAATCGGCGTCGGTGGACTTTCTGAACCCGCCCGAGATGGCGATGACCTTGAGCCGAGGAAACTCACCGCGGAGTTCCATCATGGTTTCCAAGCCGCCTTTTTCCGGCATCAACACGTCGATCACCAGCGCGTCGGCCGGAGTTTCGTGGTAGAGGGCGATCCCCTCGGCGCCGCTGGCGGCCTCGAGCACTTCAAAACCCGCCCGCCTTAAACAAAGACTGATAAAGCCGCGCGTCTCGGCGTTGTCGTCAATGATTAATACCCTCGCCATTCCGCGCACGGTTTTGCCCTGAAATTCCCCCCGTGTAAAGACCTTTTACCGGCGCTGGTCCTCGATCTGCGTCTGCGCCTGGATCGAATTCCCCTCCAGGTCAACCGGGCCGGCGTCCGCTTCGATCCGGATACCGATGGTCTGCCGCTGTTGGCCCGCGGGCCGGGTGTCGCGGATGATGTTGTCTTTGAAGACCAGATTGGCGGTCTGGCCGCGGACGCGGATGCCAGCCACGCCGCCCGCCTCGCCATTATTCTCGATCCGATTTTTCTCGAGCCGGTTCCGGTGTCCGGCCATCCCCGCCGTCTCCTCGCGGAAATAAACCCCCTCCTCGCGGTTGGACAGCACTTGGTTGTCTGCGATCAGGTTGTCGCTGTCCTTGTGGCCGATGGAAATCCCGTAGCGCCCGTTGTCCTCCAGCCGGTTTCCCTCGAACAGCCCGTGCCGCACTCGCCAGCAGAGGTACAGGCCGTCCGCGCCATTGCGCCGGGCCACGCACTCCCGCACCACCGCCCGCTGCGACCCGCTGCCCGGGTGGATGCCGAGCGTGGCGTTGTCCTCGCTCACACAGCCGAGCAATTGCACGTCGTTGGATTGCTGGAAACTGATCCCGTCGCCGTTGTAGTCGCGCACCACGCAATTCGCGATCACCGTGCCGAAACCGCGGTAGAGGTAAATCCCTGCGGCACGGCATCCGTCCGTGTGCACGTTCTGCTGCTTGTTCCCTTCGACAATGACGTCCTCGAGTCGTGCGCCTTGGATGTTGCAGCCGCTCACCACCGGAAAAACGATGGCCGCCAGCGCGTGGTCGTGCACCATGCAATCGGCGTTCAATGGCGTGTCGATCGCGAATGTGTTGCCGTTCCGCCCGATGATCCGCCCGACCGTGCGATGAAATCCGCCGGCGTGATCGTCCCAGACCGTCACGCCGCAACCCACGGCGAATCCGTCGGGGTTCACCACCGTAATCTGTTCCTCGCCGTAATCCCCGTCGATGGCCAGCGCCGAGGACGCGCCCTTGGCCATGCGCAACACCGTCCGGCCCTTGGTGCCGCGCACCGTCACAAAGGATCGAAGGTGCAGCGCGTCATGCATCTCGTATTCGCCCGGCCCGATGTCCACCACCCCGCCGCCGAGCCCGGCGACGTAATCGATCGCCCCCTGCAACGCGCGGTTGTCCGAGCCGATGATGTCCGCGTCCGCCCGGCCCACCCGGATATGGGGCGACACCCTCATCCGCGAGCGCATCGCCCGCGGCAGTTGTTGCTCGTCCGCCTTGGGCGCAAAATCCGGCTGGGTCCCGCTCCCGGCCAACAGCGTCGCGCTAAAGCAAAAACCCGAGACCAAGAGCAGGAGAAAGCATTTCGGCAGCATAACCAAGCGAGTTTGGATTCTGCGCCGACCCTAGGAACCCCACCCGAGCGCGTCAAGCCCGCTTTGGGCCAATGCGGGCTTTCCAAGTTCATTCTCCGTCCCCCCTTGCCCACCGCCAATCGCATTTTATCCTTTTCATTCAATTGCGATTCTTCCATTTCTTCGTTCGTTCCTTTGCGCGCCTCTCGCGGAGCGTCCTTGAGGAGCCGGGCGACAGAAGCGGTACGGACGCCGAAATCCCGGCCTGACCACGATCGGTTTGGGAACCCAAGGGCTCGAGCGGGCCCCAATGCCAACGCGACCATGCTGCACGTTCACCCGATCGATGCTCTGGACCGGCCGGAGTTGGCCCCGTATCGCACAATGCGCCGCCAGCTCGAACATCGCGAGCAGCGAATCCTTGTCGCTGAGGGCGTCAAGGTCACGCAACGCTTGCTCGAGAGCGAATGCACGGTCGTGTCGGTCCTCCTCACCCCCGAGTGGCTCCAGCAACTCGAGCCCCTGCTGCGGCGCCGGCGCGAGGACATGGCCGTCTTCGTCGCGCCCAAAGCGGCCATGCAGAACCTGACCGGCTTCTCGATGTACCAAGGCGTCCTGGCCGTCGGGCGGATTCCGCCAGCGCCGACCCTGGCCAGGCTGATCGCGCAGACCGCCGCACCGCGTTTGTTCGCCGCCGTGGACGGCTTGTCCAGCGCCGAGAACCTGGGCGGCCTGGTGCGCAACGCCGTCGCCTTCGGCGCGCACGGCCTCCTGGTCGGCGAAACGTCCGTCAGCCCTTACCTGCGCCGGGCGGTGCGCAGCTCGATGGGCGCCATCTTCCAACTGCCGGTGATCGAGGTCTCGAACCTCGCGGAAACGCTGCACGAGTTGCGCGCTCAAAGCATCCGGTGCCTCGCCGCCCACCCGCATACCGACCGCCGCACGATCTTCCAGACCGACCTCACCGGCGATTGCTGCCTGGTATTCGGCAGCGAAGGCTACGGGCTATCCGCGCCCGTGCTCGAGGCGAGCGACGAGGCAGTGGCCATCCCGATCGCGCCGACGGTCGATTCGCTCAACGTCGGCAGCGCCAGCGCGATTTTCTTTTGCGAAGCACGCCGGCAACGCGGCCGGACATGAACTGCGGGTGAACAAACCGGCGCGGACGAGATCGTCCGCGCCGGCGGTTGGATGCGGTCGCTGACAGAGCGTTGGCTGGGTTTACACGTCGTAGTAGAGGAAGAACTCGTAGGGATGAGTCCGCAGCCGGAGGGCGTCGGCTTCCTTGCGCTTGTGGCTGATCCACATGTCCAGGAAGTCGTCGGTGAAGACATCGCCCTTGAGCAGGAAGGCCTTGTCCTTCTCGAGGTGGTCGAGGGCCTCGCCCAGGCTGCCGGGCACCTGCGGGACTTTCGCCAGTTCCTCGGGGGCCAGCTCGTAGAGGTTCTTGTCCATCGGTTCGCCCGGTGCCAGCTTGTTGGCGATGCCGTCCAGGCCCGCCATGAGCATCGCCGCGAACGCCAGGTACGGATTGGCCGCCGGGTCGGGGGGCCGATACTCGATGCGTTTGCTCTTGGGGCTCTCGCTGTAGGTCGGGATGCGGATGGCCGCGCTGCGGTTGCGGCTGCTATAGGCCAGGTTCACGGGCGCTTCGTAGCCCGGCACCAGCCGTTTGTAGCTGTTGGTGGTCGGGCTGCAGAAGGCGCACAGGGTCTTGGCGTGCTTGAGCAAGCCGCCGATGTAATACAACGCCATCTGGCTCAGGCCGCCATACTCGCGTCCGGCAAACAGCGGCTTGTCCTTCTTCCACAAGCTCTGATGGGTGTGCATGCCGCTGCCGTTGTCGCCGTAGAGCGGTTTGGGCATGAACGTGGCGGTCTTGCCGTGCTTGCGCGCGATGTTCTTGACCACGTACTTGTAAACCATCATCGCGTCCGCGCTCCGCACCAGCGGCGCGAACCGGTAATCAATCTCCGCCTGGCCGGCGGTGGCCACCTCGTGGTGCTGGCGCTCGATCTTGACGCCGAGTTCCTCCATCACCAGGACCATCTCGGTCCGGATGTCCTGCTGGGTGTCGGCTGGCGCCACGGGGAAATAGCCCTCCTTGTGGCGAATCTTGTAGCCCAGGTTCGGTCCTTCCTCCCGGCCGGTATTCCAGATTCCTTCGACGCCGTCCACGCTGTAGAACGTGCCGTTGCTGCGGCTATCGAACTGGACGTTGTCAAAGATGAAAAACTCGGCTTCGGGTCCGAAGTAAGCGGTGTCGGCCGCGCCGGTGCTGACGAGGAATTTCTCGGCGCGCTGGGCGATGCCGCGCGGGTCGCGCGTGTAGGCCTCGCGGGTGCCGGTCTCGGCGATCGTGCAAGTCAGGCTCAAGGTCGGCACGGCGCAAAACGGATCCATGAACGCCGTGTCCGGATCCGGCATGGCCAGCATGTCGCTGGCCTCGATGCTTTTCCAGCCGCGGATCGAGGAGCCGTCAAAGCCGAGTCCTTCGCTGAAGGCCTCTTCGTTCAATTCGCCGATCGGCAGGGTGAAATGCTGCCACGTTCCGAACGTGTCCACAAACTTCACATCCACCATCTTGGCCCCGTTTTTCTTGGCCATTTCTAGTGCGGTTTTGGGTGTACTCATGGATTTGTCTTGGTATTGGTTTGGTTGCTTCTGCTGCGTGGCCTCGCGGCATCCGTGGCGGGTTCAAACCGCGAGTCACCGGGCGCCAGCGATGCCGACATTGATTGGCCGCGGTCGGATCAGGCGGTGTGGTACCCCTCCTCTCCGTGCTCGGCCAGGTCCAGACCGAGCGTCTCGACTTCCTCGCTGGGGCGCAGGCCGACCAGGGCCTTGACGACCAGGGCGATGATCGTGGTGCCGACGATGGCCAGGACCAGGGTCACGCCGATGGCCTCGAGTTGGGCCAGCCACTGCGTGCCGTGGGCGATGGCCTGCGCCAGGCCGTTCTGGGTGGCCGGATTCGCCAGCTCCAGTTTGTTCCCGACGTCGGCCAGGTTGTTCGCCGTGTTCGAATTGACGCTGGCGTCGGCAAATACCCCGGTGAGCAAGGCGCCGATCGTGCCGCCAATGGCATGGACGCCGAAGGTGTCCAGGGCGTCGTCGTAACCGAACCAGCTCTTGACCTTGAAGCAGAAGAACCACGGGATCAGCCCCGCTGCGATACCGATGCCGACCGCCCCGGTCGCGTTGACGAACCCGCAGGCGGGGGTGATGACCACCAGGCCGGCCACCGCGCCCGAGCAAAAGCCCAGCACGCTGGGCTTGCCACGGAACAGCCACTCGGCCATCGGCCAGACAAACGACGCCACCGCGGTGGCCAGCGTGGTCGTGGTGAAGGCGTTGGCGGCGATCACGTCGGCCCCCACCGCGCTGCCGGCGTTAAAGCCGTACCAGCCGACCCAGAGCATGCCGGTGCCGACCATGCAGAGCACCATGTTGTGCGGCGCCATGTTCTCCTTGCCGAAGCCCAGCCGCTTGCCCAGGATCAGGCAAAGGATCAGCGCCGACCACCCGGAGGTCATGTGCACGACTGTCCCGCCGGCAAAATCCATCGCGTGAATGCTCGCCTTGGGATTCCAGACCCCGTTCATGCGGCCGTCGATGCCCCACACCATGTGGCCCTGCGGAAAATAGACCAGGAACATCCACAGCGTCACGAACAGGCAAACCGCCGAGAACTTCATTCGCTCGGCGATCGCGCCCAGGATCAGGGCCGGGGTGATGATGGCGAACATGAGCTGGTACATGGCGTACACGTTCTCGGAGACCCAGAAGGAATAGTCCGGGTTGGGCGCCGAAGTCACGTGGCGCAGGAACATCTTGTCCAGGCTGCCCCAGAGGCCGAACAGACTGTTCCCCTTGCCAAAGACCATGCTGTAGCCGCAGAACCACCACAGGATCGTCACCAGGCCGGTGATAAAGAAGCATTGCGCGCAGATCGACAGGACGTTCTTGCGCCGCACCAGGCCGCCGTAAAACAGCGCCAGGCCCGGCAGCGTCATGAACAACACCAACGCCGCCGACGCCATCTGCCACCCGTTATGCCCCGGTCCCGGCGTGCCCAGGGTCGCCATCCGGAAATCCTTCGGCAGGTTGCCGTCCTTGTCCTTGAGCGCGGCCAGCGCCGCCGAGGGATCCCCGTTGAGGATGTAGGCCTCGAGCCCGCCCACGCGCTGTTCCAGTGTCGGCTCCGGGGGCTTGGCGACGGCGTCCGCCGCGGCGCCGGCGTCCGCCGCGAAACCCGCGGGGACGGCCAGAAAACCGGCCAAACCCAGTACGAGAATGGTCTTTTTCATCATCTTGATCGGTCTGCCTTGTTGGGTCGTCACGTTGGCGGGTGGAACCGCCAGCCGGCGCGGCCTCGCTGCCCGCGTTAAACCGCGGCCTCGCCTTTCTCTTCGGTCCGGATGCGGATGGCGTCCTCGACCGGCAAGACAAAGACTTTCCCGTCGCCGATCTTGCCCGTCTTGGCCGATTTGACAATGGCCTCGACCGCGGCTTCCACGCGGGCATCCGGGAGTACCAGTTCAATCTTGATCTTCGGTAGAAAATCCACCGTGTACTCGCTCCCGCGATAAATCTCGGTGTGACCCTTTTGGCGGCCGAACCCCTTGATTTCGCTCACGGTCATCCCTTCGATTCCCACGTCACCCAAGGCGTCCTTGACCTCCTCCAGCTTGAAAGGTTTTATGATGGCTTCAATTTTTTTCATAGTTCAGTGGGTTGCGGTGCCGGGTCCGCCCCCGGCCAGGGACGCCCGTGGCGGCAAAGCGATCCGAGCAAAACAACCCGTCCGCCAGCGAAGCAACAGCGATGCCACCGGCGGGGTTATTTGAGGACGAAGCTGCAACCGACTGCAACCAAATTACGTAAATTTTCCTAGAAATTTGATTTCTGGTGATCATGACTATTCCGCGGTGTCCATTTAAGCAGATTGGTCATTTTTCGACACCTCGTGCCCTTTCGCCGCCTGACGTCCCCGCGCCGCGAAATGGCTCAACCGTGGATCACCATTTGGATGTTCTCCGGCAGGTTCTTGGCCACTTCGGTCACCACGTTTCCTTTCAGGAGGCTGGCCAGCGTGCGGCGGTGCGCCGCCCCCAGCATCAGGATGTCCACCCCGAGCGTCGCCGCGATGTCGAGGATGGTGGCCGCCGGATTTTCGCTGACGGCATAAACCGGCAGGACACTGACACCGGTGCCCTGGGCCAGATCGAACACGCCGTACATAATTTCGGCGGCCTGGCGGTCGTCCTGCCAGCGCGGTCGCTGCGCGTCGGCCAACGGGCCGGGCAAGTTCACGGCCAGCGCTTTGACGTAGAGGACGTACAAGGCGCCTTGACGCAGCTTGGCCTCCTCGAGGGCGAACCGCAGCACGGGCGTGAAGCCGCGCGCGGCCACCAGGATCGACTGGCCAGGGGCAAAATTGGGCCGCAGGTCCGCCACCCGCTCCGGGTTGACCACCGCCGCCATCTCGCGTGTCAACAGCACCGTCTCGATGCCCGCCCGTTTCATCGCGTACCACCGCAGGCCGAACCCCGTGCCCAGCACGCAGGCGGCGAAGAACAAGGCCGCGGGCTTGGTCTTGGCAATGGTCACCTCGATCGCAAACAGCACGGCAAAAGTCACCAGCATGATCCCGAACTCTCTCCAGTTCAGCTTGAGCCGATGGTTGAAACAACTCGATCCCAGGTTGACCGTGATCGCGCCGACCACCCCGATCGCGTACATATCCGCCAACGAGTCCAGGTCGGCCGAGAGCAGCACCACGATCATCGGCAAGACCACGGCGACCACCAGGGTCGGCCACGGCACGCCATGCGAGTTGAGCCGCGTGAACGGCCGTGGCATCTCGCCGTCGCGCGCCAGCATGTAAAGCAAACCGATCATGGCCGCCACGGCGGTGTTCACCGCGCTCAACAGCAGCAGGCCGACGACCAGCCCAATCAGCACGCCGAACAAGTGCCCAAAGTGCGGCCCCAGCGCCATCCCGCCGTATTGTTCGCCCAGGAAGCGGAGCATGTCTTCGTAGCGCCCCTTGATCGCCACATCCATCGAATGTGGCAGCGACAGCATCGCCCAACCCAGCAAGGAGGTGCCCAGCACGACCTCGATCGCCACCGGCCAGATGGCCTTGCGAGCCGTGCTGGCCACGCTCGGCTTTTCGGCCGTCGCGTGGATGTCCAGTTTCATCACGCCCGTCAGATTGGCGATGGCCTCGACGCCGCTTAGGGCCAGGATGACGTCGGCGAAGCTGACCCAGTTCTTGCTGAAGCCCGCGTGGGGCGCTTCCATCGAGGCAAAGCTCAAATGCGGCACGCTGAACCCGATGATCGCCACGACGACCACGACCATCGGCGCCGCCAGCGTGACGGCGAAGCTCCCCGAGTGCTTCGGCCCGAAATGATTGATCCCGCCTATCAGCAGGATGAATCCCAGCGTCGCCAGCTTGAGATACTCGCGCGGCACGCCAAAATAGCTCATCGCGTCCCAGCAACTCATCGCCGCCGTGACGATGAAATCGGCCAGGAGCAGCAGCGAGCCCAACACCGCCAGCACCCGGCTCTGCTCGCGCGCCGACGAATAGACTCCGCCCCCGTCCGGAAAATGCCGGCAAATGATGATGTAGTTATAGCCGACCAGACCGGTCAGGGCGCAGACCGCCAGGATGATCGGGAAAGAGGCGAATCCCGCCGCCAGAAAGGCCAGGCCGATGACGTAGGCCTTGCTCGTCCCCCAGTCGCCGTACAACAACGCCGCCGCGCGCGCCCAACCAACGTTGCGCGGCCGGTGCGCGCCCAGGCTATCCATGCGGCACCTCGCGCCGAGACACCATTACCCCTCGACGGCCAGGCAGACGGCGGCGGACCACGGTGCGATGCTTCACGGGCGGCAATACTTAGGAGAACGCCCCGCCGCCGTCAAGGAACCAAAGGGATACCCAGCGGTTGCGCAGGAGTGGACTTGCGCGCGGCGGCGGCTACGGAGTGACGGGGGCGGGCGAACCCAGGCCAGGCAGCGGCGGTGGGGACGGCTTGGGCACCTCGGAGAGCGGGGTGGCGGCCGGGGCGCCCATCGGCGGCTCGACCGACGGCGGCTTGGGCGTGGGCGTGAACTTGCCGGTGCGCACGATCTCCTCGACCTGGGAGCCTTCGAGAGTCTCGTATTCGAGCAGCGAATTGGCGATGAGTTCGAGCCGGTCGCGGTGAGTGTCGATGAGGTTCTTGGCGACCTGGTAGCCTTCGTCGATGAACCGTTTAACCTCGGTGTCGATCTCCTGCGCGGTCAGTTCGCTGTAATTCTTGCTGCGGATCATGTCGCGGCCCAGGAAGACGTATTCGTTGTTCTCGCCGTATTGGATCATGCCGAGCTTGTCGCTCATCCCCCATTGGCAGACCATCGCGCGGGCCAGTTGGGTGGCCTGCTGGATGTCGCCGCTGGCGCCGGTGGAGATGTCGTCGGAAATCAGTTGTTCGGCAATGCGGCCGGCCATCGCGACGGCGATCATGTCCAGCATCTCCTTGCGGCGCCGGTTCAGCACATCGTCTTTGGGCAGGGACATGGTGGCGCCCAGGGCCTGGCCGCGGGGGATGATGGTGACCTTGTGGAGCGGATGGGTGTGGTGGAGCAGCACGTTGACCAGGGCGTGACCGGCCTCGTGCCAGGCGGTAAATTTCTTCTCCTCCTCGGTCATGGCCAGACTGCGGCGTTCGCGGCCCCAGCGCACCTTGACGCGGGCCTCTTCCAGCTCGAGCATGCCAATCGCCTTCTTGTTCATGCGCGCGGCCAGGAGCGCGGCCTCGTTCAGCAGGTTGGCCAGTTCAGCGCCGGAATAGCCCGGGGTCGCCCGCGCAATGACGCTCAGGTCCACCGCCAACTCCAGTTTCACCTTTTTGGCATGGACCTTGAGGATCGCTTCGCGGCCGCGCACGTCGGGCAGGTTCACGACGATCTGGCGGTCGAACCGCCCTGGCCGCAGCAAAGCGGGGTCGAGGACGTCCGGCCGGTTGGTGGCGCCGATGATGATGATGCCTTCCTGGGTGTCAAAGCCGTCCATCTCGACCAGGAGCGCATTCAGCGTCTGCTCGCGCTCGTCGTTGCCCCCGCCCAGGC
>JAGWYX010000848.1 GCA_018969165.1 Verrucomicrobiota bacterium | reverse complement strand
TGGGATTCTGGGGGAGATGTCGCTGATCGACAAGGCGCCGCGGAGCGCGACGGCGGTGGCGCTGACGGACGCGGTGCTGCTGCCGATCGACGAGGCCCAGTTTCACACCATGATCCGCCAGACGCCGGCCTTTGCGATCATGGTGATGCGCGTCATGTGCAAGCGGCTGCGGAACATGGATGCCTCGCGGTAGAGTCCTTGATTTCTGAAACTTGTGGTTGTCAGGTCAAGTTACTTGAGCCCGCCTTCGCATCTGCCGTCTGGCTCATCAAGGACTCTCTGAGCGAGGCACGGGCTATCAAAGCGCTGCCGGTTCAGGGTGAGGGTGGCGGCGGCATCTGATCGCCCAGCCGCAGGAATTGCCAGATTGCATTCCGCTGCTTGGCGCCTTCGCCGCCGTACACATCAGCCAGCGGGCTGCGGTCGGCTTCGTCGAAGAAGACGGGCATTTTGGTGCTGGGATCGATCTGCTGGGGTTGGCGGACCCAGCGGTCAAAGTAGGAGCGGAGCAATCGGCGGCTGGCGTAGGCCAGGTTGATGCCCGGGCTGTCGGCGGCCTGCATCGCCGGCGCCTTGCCGATCGCGTGGCAGGCCACGCACGACAAGCCGCCCGCCGCCGAGACCAGCTTCCGGCCGACCTCGGCCGCCGCGGCAGCCATCGGCGGCTCGGTTGGCGTGCGGGGCGGATAGCCGTACTGCATCGCCAGGCCGCGCGCCAGCGCGGACGCCCAGCGCGGAAAGGCCGGCATCCGCGCGTCCAACCACGGCCGCGGGTTGTAGGGGATTTGACCGGCCAGGTATTCCGCGGTCCACTCCGGCTTCAGTTTTGCCCCCAAACCGTCGAAGGCCGGGAAGCCATCGAATTTGCCGTGGCACTCGCGGCAACGGAGGCGGCGGGACTGGCGTTCGGCGAATTCCGACGGTACTTCGCGGGACAAGGACTTGCGGTCGGTCGCGCCCCACGCGGCCAAGGCCAGGCGTTCCTCGGCCGTCAGGGTAAACTGGGGTGCCGAGGGCGTTCCGGGTGGAGAAGCAGCCAGGCATCCCTGGTTCCAATTTCCGGGGGTTAAGCTGGTCAGGGACGGCGCGCGGAACTGGTTGGCCAGTTGAAGCTCATGGCAATTGAGGCACCCGCGAGTTTGGACGAGGTGTCTGCCACGCTCGATTTGGGCGGGGTCGGCGGCCGCGGTTCCCGGTGCTGGCGCGCTGGCGCGCGCCTCCAGGTAGGCGGCCAGTTGGCGGGCCTCGATTTCAGTCAAAGTAAACCGCGGCATTCGCGTCCAGGCGAATTGCGCGTCGGGTTGGAGCAGAAAGGGCGCCAGGGCGCCGGCCGCGAATTTGTCGCGCACAGATTTGAGGGAAATTTTTTTGGGGTCGGTGTCCGGGCTGTCGGGCGCGTTGTGGCAGGCGACGCAATGCAAGGTATCGAAGAGCCGTTTGCCCGCCAGGACCTGGTCGTCGCTGGCGGGTGGAGGCGTCGCCGGAGGGGGTGGGCCGATCGAGGCGAGAAATGCGGCGATGTCATGCGCGTCGGTGTCGGCCGAGGGACCGTGCAAGAGGCGCGGCATGATCGCCGCGGGTTGCAGGGCTTGGGGATCGAGAATCCAGCGCGCCAACCAGTCGAACCGCCGCCGGGTCCCGATGCCGTCGAAGCTGGGGGCGTCGATGGCCAACTCGGCAATCTCCGTCTCGGCGGGCGGTGGGGTGTGGCAGCGGGCGCAGCGATATTCCAGGAACAGTTCGCGTCCGAGGCGCACCTGGCGCGCCTGCCGCTCGGCGGCGGTGACCGGGTGAGTCAGGGCCGATAGCGGGATGGGTTGGCGAGGCGTGTCCTGGCTGGACCAGGAGAGCCGGACGAAGCCGTCGCCCTGGAGCGGGCTGCGGAAGACGGCCGTCAGGGTGTTGGCGCCCCGGTTGAGGCGGACAGGTTGGCCGAGGGCAGGGGCCAGGCTGCTGGTTTTCAGGGCGGGGGCGCCGTTGATTTCGAGTTCGAGTTCCCCGGCGAGTTCGGCCTGAAACTGGAACTCGGCGCGGCGCTCGAGGTTGACCGTGCCGGTCCAGCGCGCGGTGAAACGGCCTGGCGGCAGGAAGGGCGTTGGCGGCTGGCCCTGCGGGACGTAAAGCCACACGTTGGACAGGACGGCGACGTCCGCGGCCTGGGCCTCCAGCGCGGTGAACGCGACGGCGAGTCCGGGAGCGGCGGTGTCGGCGGCGGATTGAGCGCGAGTGACCCAGGCTTGGAGGATGCCCAGAGCCAGGGTCAGCAGCAGGAACCGGCGAAGCCGGGTGGCGTCGGGGAACTCGCCCATAGGCGGGGATTCAAATGGGAGGCGCCGGCAAATACAAGTCGCAACGGTGGGGGAAGGAAGCGTGCCGGCAACCGGGCCGCCGTGGGTTCGAGCCGGGGTCTGCTTCGCCGGGCCTGGCGATAAATCACTTGACCGAGAGGGGC
>JAGWYX010000025.1 GCA_018969165.1 Verrucomicrobiota bacterium | reverse complement strand
GGAGCCGTCCACGGCGAAGCCGAACGTGGACACGGTGGTGGTTTTCTGCTCGATGATGACGCCCAGGTTGGCGTTGTTGATTTGCACGCCCATGCCCGCGTCGGCCGAACCCAGGAACACATTGACGCCCGTCCCGCCCGCCAGAATGTCGGTGACGTTGTTGACGGTATCGACCTGCTTGGTGAACGCGAAGTCGCCGGTCACCGTCACGTAGCCGCCCACGTTCAACGTCACGCCGGCCCCGCTGAACCCTTCGAAGTTGCCCTCCGTGCTGCTGAAGTTGACGTTCACGTTGACCCCGCCGACGGTGATCGTTTGATTGACCGGGCCCCCCGTGGTATTGACGCGCACGCCGACCGTGCCGCTGAGGCTGAAATCGTCGCCGAACCCAACGAGTTGAGCCGAGGCCGACGCGTCCAGGGCGTAAGTCGTTTGCGTCGTCGTGACGCCGGCGGTCGTGGTCGTCTGGTCGTAGATGACGAGGCCGAGATCGGCGTTGGAAACCTGCAGGCCCACCTTCTGGTCAGCCGTGCCCAGGAAGGCGTTGATGCCGGTAGCCCCCACCAGGATTTGGGTCGTGTTCGTGCTCGAGTCAAAGGTCTTGCTCAGGGCAAAACTCCCGGAGAGGGTGACGAAGCCGTTGACGCTCAGGTCCACGTTAGTGCCCGACAGCGCCAGCGTTTCGTTCCCGGCGAAGGTTAGCGGCACGTTGATGATATTGGCGGGATTGGCCGGATCCGGCACGCCGATGGTCTGGGTCACCGCCGCGCCGGTGGTGTTGATCCGCACGTGGAACGTCCCGCCCAGCGTGAGCCCGGTCACGTTGACCAACTGCGCGCTGCCGCTGGCGTCCACCGCGTAGGTCGAACTGAGCGTTTGCGGGTTGGCCGCGTCTGTCACGTCCACCTGGTTGAGGATTTCCGCGGCGACCTGGCCGTTCTCGAGCAGCACGCCGACGGCGTTGGGATTGATCGATCCGTCGTTCAGCCGGGCGGGCCCGACGCCGAAGAATGCCTCCACGCCGGCCGCTCCGATCAAGATGGTCGTCGTCTGGGTCTTTTTGCTGGTGGTCGAATCGGTCGTGGTCGTTTGGCTCTCGGTGAAGATGAACCCGCCAGTGACCAGGACGAACTGGCTATTGGTGGCGGGATCCACGACGCTGAGCGTGACCACGCCGCTGAAGCTCAACTGCAGCGCCGCCGGGAAGTTCAATTGCACCGTCACCGGCGTCACCCCATCCTGCGCCACCGCGCCGGTCGGCACCGCGGTATTGACGGCGCCGATGGTGTTATACTGCAACGTCATCGACTGGGCGGTAAAGGTCAGCCCGGGGAAGCCGAGGAAGGTGACGCTGCCCGAGGCGCTGAAGGCAAAGGCACTGACCGCTTGGGACGGATTGGTGCTGTCAACGGTCGTCTGGAGCAGCATCCCGAACGAGCCGTTGGTCAGATGGATCCCGACTGCGTTCGGGTTGATGGTGACGCCGTCGTTCAGATAAACCGGGCCGGCGCCGAGGAAGGCGTCCACGTTGGACGCGCCCACCTGGATCGTCGTGACGCTGACCGTGCCGTTGACCGTGGTACCGTTCCGCTCGAACCGGAACGTGCCGGAGAGGGACTGGCCGCCGACCTCGATGCTGCCGACCACGGTGAGGACGAAGGCCGGTGCGTTCCCGCTCAGGACATCGAAAGGCAGTATTTGCAGATCGAGGGTTCCGGAGATGCTGAAGCTCGGCCCGGTCAGAGTCCCGCTCAATGGCAGGTCGATCGAGAGGAACGCCGCCGGCGTCAGGCCGATGAGCGTGCTCAAGCCGCTCGAGTTACTCAGGTCCGCCAAGGTCAATTTGCCATCGGGCGCGTTGACAACCAGGCCGACCATCGCGTCCAGGGTGATCGTCCCGTTGTTGACACTCAGGCTGCCCGTGGCGCCGCCGAGATTGCCCGAGAGCGCCAGGTTCAGATTGTTCAGGCTGACCCCCACATCCAGGGCCGCGCGGTTCACCTGCAGGAAGAAGTCGTTCAGACTCACCCCGTTACCGGCGAAAAGCGAGTTCAGGTCGATGCCGAAGGCGAAATTGAGCGACAAGCCGGCCTCAACGGTGAGGTTGACCGAACTGGTCGGGCTGAAGCCCAGCGCCGCCAGATCAGCGCCCAGGTCCAGCGGGAATTGGAAGCTCTTCGACAACTCCAGGTCCACGTCGATCCGCAGTTGGTTGCTGTCCGGGAAGAACCCGCCGCTGATGGTGAGCGGGCCGACGCTGAAGCTGCCCTGGGCGTTGTTGCCTACGGCGCTGGCCAATTGGGTCGCCAACACCCCGACCAGGCCGTCCATCGTCGGGAGGCCGTTTTGGCTGAAATAGGTCTGCACCGCGCTCTTGAGCTGCAAGAGGCTGCCGACATTCAGCAATTGGTTCAGGGTCTTGTCCACCAGCGGCAACTGGGTATTGAACGCCGGCAACCCCTGCAGGTAGCTGCCCAGGCTCGAAATCTTGTCCAGGCCGTTGAGGATCGCGTTTTCGAACTGGGTGATCATGCCCTCGATCACGCCGTTCTGACTGCTGAAGGTTACGGTATTGGGCTTGGTAATGTCGTTCCAGGTAAGGGTAATGTTGGCCACCGGGTAGCTCAGGTTCAATCCCAGCGCCGACGACGAGAAGCCCACCGTGACATCCGCATTGAACACCAAGTCGGGCGTCGAAACACCTCCGCCGCCCGTCAGGCTCACCGAAAACAGGCTGGTGAAGTCCGGTAGTTCATCCAGCCGCACCAGGCCGTTATCCGGCACCCCGGTGACCGGGTCGGTGCCCAGCGAGGTGATGCTCACCGTCAGGGCCACGGCCGGGTTGACCGTCAGCGTCGCGTCGTGGATCGCCACGTCCAGGAAGCCCAGGTGCCCGCCGGCGCTGACGCTGCCGTTGACCTGCAGGTTGCTGATCGTCAGCAGCGGGAGGTTGGGCGCCGTGGTATCCGCCGGGTTCGTATCGATGAAGAAACCCTGGGAATCGACGCCGAAGACCAGGTGCAAAGTGACCTGCACGCTCACATCGAGCGATCCCTTAAGGTAGAGCGCGCCCCCGAGCAGGTTCACGTCGAGGTTCGCCGTGCCGCCGAGCGTCTTGACCACCTGCATGTCGATACGGGTGACTCCGCCGCTCTGGGTCATCACCACGTTGCCTGGAATGTTGTCCAGCCCATCCAGGAATTGCACCAGTGAACTCCAGGAGTTGATCGCCCCGCCGATATCCGAGAGGCGCAGGCCGCTCGAACCGGATTGCAGCAGCCGGTCCAGGACCGAGCCGAAAGAGTTGACCACCTGCTGGGCCGCGGCGTCGCCCCCGCCCGGGATCGGGTCGGAGTTCGGCAGAACCTGCACTTCCGCCGCGTTGAGCACCTGCGTCAGCGACGGACCGATCAGCGGAACGACCTTGCTGCTCAGCGCCGAGTTCAGCCCGTTGAATTGCGAAACCAGATTCAGCCCGCCCCGCACGGCCGCCAGTTGGTCCGGCGTCACGCTCGTTTGCACGGTGGCCACATTCTGGAACGACACGGTCAGCGCCCCGTTGGCCACTGCCCCGCCGATAGTCAGCGAGCCAATCCCGCCGTTGTTAACATTGTTGACCACCGTGTCGCCGTCGGCGCCAATCACGATCAGCGAATTGTTCCCAGCCTGACCGTCGTAGAGTATCCCGCCCGGCAACCGGAGGCGGCTGTCCACCTGCAAGGTGTCATTACCCGCGCCACCGGTGACGACGATCTGGTTGAACGCGGCGGCGGCAAAGGTGCCCTTGAGCACGCTGTTGGTATAGACATTGATCTGGAGCAGGTTCGCCGGGTTCAGCGCCAGGGAGATCGCATTCCCCGAGCCGTCGCCCGTGATCGTCAGCACCGACGGCTGGGCCAATTGACTGAGCGCCCCCGTGAACTTCCAGGCGCCGCGGCCGCGCTCGGCCACCACCAGCACGTTGCTGTTGGCCAGCGTGCCGATCTGCGGCGTGTAAAGAATCTGCGTCACCATCGCGTTAGGCAGCCCGGTGCCGAACTGCGTCCATTGCGAAAGGCCACGCCCGCCGGTGGTCGTGCCCGTCGCGTTCAGCGCCACTTTGCCACTGCCCGTGGTGCCGTTGTCGTTCGGGAAGGTGACGTCGAACACCGCGTTGGCGGCCGGGTTGGCCTTGAGCACGGTTTGGACCCGGGCGGCCGTGGTGAGGTTGGTCGTGATGTCGAAGACCAGCGTCTTGGCGAAAGGATTCCATTGCACCGTTTCGTTCCCCGCGCCTTTGCCGGTGTCCACAAAGCTGATGGTCACCCCGTTGAGCTGGGCCCCGTTCTGCTTGGCCGTGAACAGCAAATCGTTCTGGTCGCCCGGGCTGACCACGGTCACCGACGCCGGGGCGGCGGTGATCACGGGATAATTGACCGTGCCTACATTGGTCGGGTCGCCCACTGGGTTGAACAGGCGATAGACCCCGCCCACACCGCCCACTAGCAGCACATCCAGCGCCGGCGTGCCCACTCCAGCCGGCACTTTGACGATTTGCACCGCGCGCAGCAACGTCGCCCCGAGGGCCCCGGCCATCGCCGACGGACCCGTGATGTCCGTCCAGGTTGCCCCGGCGTCCACCGTCGCATAGACGTGGCTCGAATCCACCGCGTAGGCCACCTTCCAGTTGGTTGGATCGAGGGAAATGCTCTGGATGGCCCCCGCTCCCGCAATGGCCGTGGTGCGCGCGAACACGTTGCCGCCCGCTTCACGCACCGAGATTGAATTGCCCCGGGCCACGTAAATGACGTTCGGATTGGCCACCCCATTGAACATGCCGCCATAGGCCAGGGCAGTGACCTTGTTGTTCAGATCCTGGTTGAGCATGACCACCGCGTCACCCGGCTGGCTGTCCGGTCCGGCAAGGGAGCCGACCTTCGTATTCGCGCTCTCGTAAAGCCCGGTGTAGCCCAGCAGCAGTTTGCTCGGATCCACCGCATTGACCACGAAGGGAATGGTGTCAAACGACAGCCCCTTGTCGGTCGCGTTGAGCGCCGACAACTTGCCCGCCAAGGTGTAGCCGCTGGCCAGCAAGTTCGCGGGCGTCGAAAGCCAGACACTAGCCTTTGAGAGCTGCGTGTTCGTGTTGTCGAAGGTCAGGCGATAGAAGGTGCCAAAATTGTTCCCCATCGAGTAGCGAATCACCTGGTTGGGATTAGTCGGATCGTAGGCAACCGCCTGTCCGTTGCCGTCGCCCATGCTGACCATGTTCCAGGTCTGGCTGTTCGTCGCCGACTGCGCCAGAGCCCCGTTGTCCTGCGTGCCGCCCGTGATAATGCCGTTGAGCGGATCGTAAGCAATCGCTCCAAACTCGGTGATGGCCAGGTTGCCGTTGAGCGAGACCCAGGTCCGCGTCGCGGCGGTATGGGTGTTGTTCAGCCGATAGATACCGCCGTCGTCCAAGTCGATCAGGTTGCCGTTGGCATCGAAGGTGAGCGCTCGGTCATCGGCGTGAGGCGAGGTATTGTGAGCGAACGCCGCCACAACCTGTCCCCATTGCGCGGCGGGAAGCGCGGAGGAATCGCCCCGGAAGATTCGCGCCGTCCAGTTCGTGTTGCCGGCGGCGCTGCGGTTGGCGTAGATCACGGCGCCTGCGTTATGGACATTGGCCAGACCAGCCCCGGTGCTGGTGACCGTAAAGCGCAGACTATTGGTCTCGTTCACCTGCGCCCCAGCGGCGTGATTTTGCGTCAGCGCGGCGGCCAAGGTGATCTGGGCCAGGTCAAACACGGTGGTATTGGCCCTCCTGAACTGCTGGGTCAGGTTGCCGGTCAGCGTCACGTTGTTGCCGTTGACGGCGGCGACGGTGGCATTTTCCTGCCGGCCGCTGTCATTTTTCAGAAAGATGGCGTCGCCCACCTGGAAACCCGCCGAGCTGGTCAACTGCAAAAGATTCTGCCGGGCGGCCGCCGTCGCCGTTAAACTGGTCGAAATCAGCGCCTTCACCCCGGTGACGCTCACCGATTCCTGCGCCGCAGTGCCGCCGTCCACTAGCAGCGTGTCCCCCACCGCCACACCGTTCACTTGGTTGACGAACAGCGTCGTATCTCCCACGCTGGCGCCCGCAAACACCTGCGCCACGGCTGTCGCCGCACTCCCAATCTTCGTGACGGTCGCCGCCTCCTGTTGGGCGGTCCCGTAGTCGATGTAGATCGTATCCCCGACCACGAATTTGCCCGCCCCGGCCACCTGGATGCTCTGATCCCCAACCGCGGCGTTGGCACCCAGGGTTTCGCTGACTTTGTTCAAGATCGGTTGCAGGTCCCCACCCACATACACCAGGTTCGGATTGCTCGGGTCCACCGCGAGCGTGAAATTCTGGGCTTGGCCGTTGATCAGGCCGTACTGCCGCGTGCTGCCGGGCGTCCCGTCCGTGGAACTGGGGGTGGCCATCTCGGCCCAACTCCCATTCGCCCCCGTCGCCGATACATAAATCTGGGCCGTCAGCGAGGTGTCCACCACCGCCTCGCCGGCATGGTTGACGAATTTGATCGGTGCTTGGAGGGTGACGGTGTTGGTGTTGGGATTGACCGCCGCCACCTGGACCTTTTCACGGTATTCCGTCACCGTCTCACCGGCGACGTGGTTCTGGGTCAGGTTGGAGTTCAGCGTCAGGGTTTTGGTTCCGTTGTTGATAGCCGTGATGTAGAAGGCTTCCTGGTTGGCGGCCCCGGCTCCAACAACCACCGCCGAGTTCACCGCAAATCCCAGCAGGTTGGCGACCACGATCGTGTTGGTGCCGCTCGCCGCGTTCGCGCCCAACGTCGTCGCGGGCGGATTGTAGTTCAAGAACAGGCTGTCGCCCACGAGGATGTCGGTGACGCTACCCAGAGTCAATTGGTTGGCCCCGTTCAACGCCCCATTCGCCAACGTCGTGGTCAGGTTCCGAACCACCCCACTGTAAACGTCGGTGACCGTCCCCGGCGTCCCAGTCACCGCCAGGCTGTCAAAAATCAGATTCTGCAACGCCCCGTTGTTGAAGTTCGCAAACCCCAGGTCCGTCACCGCCGCGCCCGTCGCGGCTAAATGCCCGCTAACCGACTGCGTGGCTGTGCCGACCGTCGCCGTCAGCGTGTAGGTGCCGGCCCCCGTGTCGAACGCCAGTGAGAACTTCACCACCGCCCCCCGCAGGTCGGTTGCGCCAAAATCCAGCGCCTGCGCCCCTTCCCCCGACAGGCCCATCACATAGATCTTGGTGTTGCCAGTGCTCGGATCCAGACCGAACCGGAGCAGTTCGCTGTCGGCAAACGCCGAGCCTTTGGCCGACTTCAGGTTGAATCCGGAGAAACCCGCGGTGTTGGTGACATCGAACCGTGCCGTCAGGCTATAGGTGCCCGAGACCAGGGGATTGTCGCTGGTCCGGCCCGCCGCATAGCCGGTGCCGGACCCTCCGTTCCCGGCGAAGACCTCGAACGACTGCAGGCCGTCCACCACCCGGTTATTGGTCGGATCCGTCCCGAGCACAATCGCCCCACCCTGACCGCCGGTGTTCTGAAGCGTGTACCAGGAACCCAGGTTCGCCGCCCCGCCCAAACCGATGATCGTGTTGCCAACCGCCCCGTTGTAACTCGAGTTGTCCGCGTTGTCCGCAAAATCGCTCGTCACGGTCGCCGCCGCCAACTTCTGGTTGATGGCGTCGGGGATGTTCTGGACCTGCTGCCAGTGCCGGCCGGCGTCCGTGCTCTGGTAGGTCCCGTTCTTACTCACCGCGGCGAAGAACGTCGCGCTATTGGGCGCCAACCGAACCATGCTCACGACCGCCGCGTCCGGCAACCCGCTGGCCGTGCCCCCCACGTTGGTGTTCCCGGAAATCCGCGTCCAGGTCTGGCCGCCGTCGATGCTCCGATATATCCCACCCTGGCCGACCGTCCCGTTACCCAGCGTCGAGACCAACAAGGGCGATTGCACGTTCGCCTCGCCCGTGTTCAACCCGGCCTCGTAGGGGATGATCTGGGTGACCTTCAAACCGCTGAACGTCGAGGAAGCCAGGACCGACCAGGTCGCCCCGCCGTCGGTCGTCTTGAGCAACCCGATCGCCGGACCACCCTGGCCCGAGGAACTGGTGCTCCCCGTCCCGGCGTAAAGGATGTTCGAGTTGGTCGGGTCCATCGCCAGCGCGCTGATCGCCAGCGAAGGAAATTGGTCGGTCAAGTTCGTCCAAGTCGGCGTCACCGCCGTCGCGTTGGTCGTCTTCCATACCCCGCCATTGACCGTTCCCACATAAACGATGTCCGCGTTGTTCGGATCGGTGACGGCCACGTTCACCGCGCCCGTCACGGAATTGGCGCCCATCCCTTCGACCTGGCCCCCCAGCACATTGTTTGGACCTTGCGGTGTCCAGGTCGGACTGCCGGTAACGGTGGTCGTGGTGTCGGCGGAAGAAGAAGAAAACAGACTCCGCAGCGTCAAAAAGCTTCCCACGCTTCCGCTGACGGAACCTTGCGAAGTAGAAGAAACAGAACCAGCCTGCGTCGTAACTTGCTCCGCCGGAGGACCATTTGCCGCATGCAGCGTTTCGGTCAACTGCAAGGTCAAGACATTCCCCGCGCCGTTCACCGCCCCCGCGGAGGACAACACTTCGTTCGCAATTGCCGCCTGGCCGCCGGGCGAACTCGTCACCGTGGACAGCTTCTGGACCGCTTGTTCCACCGCCGCGGCGGCACTCGGAACAGCCGTCGGAGCCGGCGAATTTGCCTCCGTGGACGGGGCGGTTTCGGCTGGCGAAGAAGTCACTGTCTGTTGGGTCAAGCCGTCAAAAATTCCGTTGATCTGGCTGGCAGGATCGTAGGTCGCCGGGGTGGCGGATTGGCCGACCAGGGGAGTCTGAGATTGTTCGAGGGTGGCGCTCGGGGCGGCCCGGTGCGGGTCGGCGCCGGCCTGCACCCCCAAGGCGGCCGTCAGCAATGGATTCCCGGAAAGCAGCAAACGCTGCTCCAGATTCTCCAGCTCGAAGGTGTTTTTCGAACCCGATTCCATTGCTAAGGATGCGTCTTGGATGCGGACTAATCCCGACAACTAGGTGGGGTATCTACCCTACGGGTCGTTGGGGTGTCAACCCCATTCCGCATTTTTTTGAGAAATCTCCGAAGCGATCGGCAGTCGGCGCCGGTGCATTGCCCGGTCGCCACATCCTCCCTGCGGCGCCGACGCCAGGTGCCTTCCGCGCCCCTGGCGACCCGCCGTTCCCTTGCGAATGGCGAGCGCCCGCGGGCGATTCTCTCAGGTCCGAACCGACGCCTTGAGGGTCGCCCATTCACCCGCCCTGGTCCCGGAGGGCCGGATGCAGTATCGCCCGACGGCGGCCGGGACGATGAACGTCTCGGCGTAATGGACCACGAACGGATCGAAGGCCCCCTCCGGGCTTTCGACCACCGCCTCCTCGCCGGCGACCAGGTTCAGCACGTTCACCCCGCCGCGGGTGTCATGCGGCACCGGCCCCCGAAACCAGTGGCGTCGAGTCTCGATGAATTCCCGCTCATGCAACCCGGTGCGTTCCTCGCGCCAGCCGTCCCCGCTGGCGACCGGTTCTACCCGGTTAATCAGGTGGTCTCGCACCCAGGCTGTGGTGCGGTCCCACTGGATGTTGGCCAGACCGTGCTCGAGGTGGATCGGGCGCGGTTTGTCGTCCAGTCCCAGCCGCCCCCAATCCCAGAGTTTGAACGTGAAGATGTAAGGCGTCGCGCTGATCTCCAGCACCAGCGAATTGGCGCCCGAGCAATGGACGGTCCCGGCCGGGATCAGGAAATGGTCATGCTTCCGCGCCGGCCAACGGTTGGCGTAGGTCTCTGCCGGGAACGGCGGCCCGCCGGCCTGGGCTGACTCGAGCGCCCGCCGCATCGCCGCAGCCTCGATACCCTCGCGCAAACCGAGAAACACGCTCGCCTCCGGTCCGGCATCCAGCAGGTAATAACTCTCGTCCTGCGTGTAGTGCATGCCGAAATGGCCCTGGATATACTCCGTCAGCGGGTGCACCTGGAAAGAGAGGTTGCCCCCGCTCATGGTGTCCAGCAGGTCGAACCGGATGGGAAACTCGTCGCCAAACCGGCCGTGGACCGCCTCGCCGAGCAAGGCCCGCGGTTGGTCGAACACCAGGTCCAGCGCCGGCAACTCCAGCCGCGTCCCCCCCAGTTCGAGCACCAGGCTGTTCTCCTCCGGAACACAATCGAAGCACCAACCGTAATTGCGCGCCGCGGGGTCGAGCCCGCAAACCGACTTCATCCACTGGCCGCCCCAGGGCGCCGGATCGAAGAACGGCACCACGCGAATCGGCCGCGTCACCGCGTGCCGCAGGCCGCGACGCACGGCCGCGCCGTCGGCCAACTTCGGCGCCCGACGGTCGTTCGTGTCCAACACGAAATCCCAGCGGGCGATCAGCGGGCGCTTCCACCGATCACACACCCGCCAGTCCACGAAAAACGCCCGCTGGTAGCGTTGGCTGGCGGTGGTCTTGCGGCCGGGAACTCCCAGGTTGCCGGCCTCGCCGCGGCGAAATCGCCGCTGGATTTCCCAGCGCGCCAGGTCGGCATAAACCAGGATGTCCACCGGCTCCAGCAGCCCGGCACCGCACCCGACCACCAGCACTAAACCCTCCACCACCCGTTCGATGGCTTGACGGATATGCTGGAGCCGACCCTGGTCAAAGAACTGCGGCAGGGTCAGCCCGCACAAAAACCCGAAAACCGGGTCGCCCCCGCCAAGAAACGGCGCCGTCAGGGCGTCGATTCGGTCCGGCGGCAGCAGCGCCTCGGATGCCCGCACCAGCAGCGCCGGCGCAAACCGCCGCTGCAGCTCGCGCGTCACCCCGTCTTCGTCCACGCCGGCGTAACACTCGACGCCCACCACGGTCCTGCGTGCGTTACGCCCCGCGACCGCCTCGCGCAGGCGCCCGGCGACCGCGTCCCAGCCGGTGACGCACGCCCCGGCCGCGCCCGGCACGCTGACGACGGGAGCCTTGTCGTAGTTCATTCGCCACGGGCCGGCCGGTGGAAATCGTCGGCGTACCGGGTGATGTCGGCCTGCGCCCAGTCCCCGAAGGCGATCTCCAGCACGCGGACCGGCCGCGAGCCGGGACAGGCCAGGCGGTGCTTCTCGTTGGCCGAAATCCAGATTTCGTCGCCCGCCTGACATTCCCGCTCGGTTTCGCCCGTCTGCACCACCGCGCCGGCGTCCAGCACGATCCACAACTCCGCCCGGCCGGTGTGCGATTGCAGGCTCAATCGCTGCCCCGGCTGGACGGTCATCAGGCTCACCGTGCACGGCTGGTTGTGGGCATATTGCCGGAACGAACCCCAGGGCCGCTCGACGCGGCGGACCGGCGGTTTTGCGGACGGAATCGGTTGGGCGCCGGGACGGCTCATGGCTTGGGGTGCAGTGACTTAAGAAAACTTACCCGGTCCATTAAAACCGCACCGCCCCCCTGCTCGACCACGACCTGGCGGAAATTGCGCTCGGCCATCGCGCCGTAGTCGTGTCCCGCCCCGGCCGGGTAAATCCCCAGGTAAACCAGGCGTTCCCGGCCGGTGTTGATCGTGCGATGGGCCGTGTGGCCGGGGACATAGGCGACCTGGTTCGGAACCAGCGGCACCAGCCGGCTGGCCCCGGTCTGCTCGTCCTCCAGCAGCAGCGAACCTTCGCCACGCAATCCCACGTAAACCTCGGCCGCCGCGCGCCAGGCATGGAAATGGCCTCGAGTCAGGAAGAATTCGGCGCCGACCTTGCCCGGCATCAGCACGCCCAGCGCATAGTGCAACTGACCTTCTCCGGACGCCGGCTCGATGGCCGAAACGGTGTAAACCAGCGGATCCCCCGCCTTCAGCGCCGCCGCGTAGGCCCGTTGATCGGCGAACGCGCCTGGCAAATCGCTCAGATGCCGCCGCAGCGACGGGGCGTTCTCGATCGCGCTTAGGTTCCAGGAATCCATAAACTCTCGGGGATCAGATCCAGGCTTGGCGATCCGTGTTTGCTAGTCTCCGCAGATTGGCCAGCAGCCGCGGCGTCCGCTTGATCCCGACCTGCTCCATCGCCAACAGCGTCGCTCCCACCACCGGGGCCAGCGCGGGGGGACCGACCCGAGCCGATGGCAACCGGCGCCGGAGCGCCGCGTAAATCAGCCGCCGATACAATCCCTCGGCCGTCCCGAGCCCGCCGATCACCACCACCTCCGGGCCCGGCCCGGTCGGCAATCGCCGGTGATTCGCCGCCACCAGCTCCGCCAATAACTCGGCGCCGCGCTCCAGAACGCCACGCGCCACGTCATCCCCCGCGTCGGCCAACTCGACCACCAGCGGGGCCAGGCGCGCCACCACCGCCTTCCGCATCGGTGGCTGGTAGAGCCGTCGCAGGATTTCCTCAACTCCCCGGATGCCCAACCACGTAAAAACCCGGCCACGCAAGTCGGTCTCCGCCGCCCGACCATCGGCCATGCGGACCGCGGCGATCAAGGCCTCGCGGCCCAGGAAATAACCGCTGCCTTCGTCCGCAATCAGCGACTCCCACCCCCCCGTCTGCCACACCTGTCCCTCGGCGGTCCGCCCGTAGCAGGAGGAACCCGTCCCCACCACCAGCGCAATCCCCGGCCGCCCTTCCAGGCCGCCCGCCAACCCGATGCGGATGTCGTGATCCACCCCCAGCCGCGCCGCCTTCAGCCCGCTGCGCTTGGCCAGCCACCGCACCTCGGTGCGGCCTGGCTCGTCCGTGATGCCGGCCATGCCCAGAAACGCCGACGCCACTTCCGACGGTCGGATGCCTGACACGGCGCAAGCCTGGTTCAGCGCCTCCCGCAAGTGCCGGCAGACCTCGTCGGCGCTCGCATGGTTCAAATTGCTCCCGCCTGCCGACCCGCTGCCCGCCCGCAGCCCGGATTCATCACAAACGAATGCACGGGTCCGCGTGCCACCCCC
>JAGWYX010000847.1 GCA_018969165.1 Verrucomicrobiota bacterium | reverse complement strand
CCCGGTCGAACTGCGCTGCGAATACCAAACTGCCCCCCTCGGCATCGACTGCCCCCAACCGCGCCTGAGCTGGACCCTCGTCTCCCGTCACCGGCACGAGGTCCAAACCGCCTACCGCATCCTCGCCGCCAGCCAGGCGCGACTCCTGTCTCCCGGCTGCGCCGACCTTTGGGATACCGGCCAGGTCCGTTCCGCCGCATCGCTGCAAATCCCTTACGCCGGCAAACCACTCGCGACCGCCATGCGGGTCTATTGGAAGGTCTGCGTCTGGGACGGCGCCGGTGACGGGTCGGCCTGGAGCCCGATCGCCCATTGGCAAATGGGCCTGCTACGGGCGCGCGATTGGCAGGCAAGCTGGATCAGCGCCGCCGGCAGCGGCAACGACGGGACCAACCCCGCCCCCGCCGCCATGCTTCGCAAAGCGTTTCAACTGCCCGGCCGTGCCCGCCGCGCGACGTTGTCGGTCACCGCTCTCGGGCTTTATGAAATTCACCTCAACGGCCGCCGCGTCGGTGATCACCTCCTGGCGCCCGAATGGACGGACTACCGCACGCGCGTCCAATCCCAGACTTACGACGTGACCCGCTGGCTGCGCCGCGGCGACAATGCCCTGGGGGCGATCCTCGGCGACGGCTGGTATGCCGGCCGATTGGGCATGTCCGACGGCATCCTCCACCGGCGCCGGGGCGTCTATGGCACCCGGCCGCTGCTCCGCCTGCAACTGCGGATCGAACTCCAGGACGGCCGGACGCTCACCGTGGGCTCGGATGCTTCCTGGCGGGGAACCACCGACGGTCCCATTCGAAGGTCCGATTTGCTCGATGGCGAAGTCTATGATGCGCGGCGCGAAATGCCCGGCTGGGACCGCCCCGGTTTCCCGGCTGCCGACTGGACGCCGGTGTCGCTCGAGGGCGGCGCCGAACCACGGATCGTCGCCCAACCCAACGAGCCGATCCGCCAAATCGCCTGGCTCACGCCGATCGCGCTGACCGAGCCCAAACCCGGAGTTTACCTCTTTGATCTCGGCCAGAACATGGTCGGCTGGTGCCGACTGCGCGTGCGCGGCCAGCGCGGCGTCCCGGTCACGCTGCGTTACGCGGAAATGACCAACACCGACGGCACGCTCTACACGGCCAATCTCCGCGGCGCCCCGCAGGTGGACCGCTACCTCCCGCGCGGCGCCGGCGTCGAGCGCTTCGAACCCCACTTCACCTACCACGGGTTCCGCTTCGTCGAAGTCAGCGGCCTGTCCCGCCGGCCCGCCTTGCACGCCTTGACCGGCGTCGGGTTCAACTCGGCCGCGCGCGAGGTCGGGCAGTTCGAGTGTTCGGATCCGCGTTTGAACCGGCTTTGGCGAAATATCCTCTGGACCGAACGCGCCAACCTGATGAGCGTGCCCACCGATTGCCCGCAGCGGGACGAACGGCTCGGCTGGATGGGCGACATCCAGGCCTTCTCCCAAACCGCGATGTTCAACCTGGACCTCGCCGCCTTCTTCACCAAGTGGTGCCAGGACATCCGCGACGCCCAGGCCGACGACGGCCGGTTCGCCGATTTTTCCCCGCATCCCTACGGCCGCAACGAACGCTTTACCGGCACGCCCGCCTGGGGCGATGCCGGCGTCATCGTCCCCTGGCTCGCCTACGTGAACTACGGCGACACCCGGCTGCTGGCCCGGCAGTTCCTGGCCGCGCGGCGCTGGGTGGACTACATTCACGCGCGGAATCCCGATCTGCTGTGGCGCCGGAACCGCGGCAACGACTACAACGATTGGCTCAACGGCGATTGGATTCGCCAGCGCGGCTGGCCGACGCACGGCGCGGCCGTCCCCAACGAGGTGTTTGCCACCGCCTTCTTCGCGCACTCGACGGAGCTGGTCGCCCACATGGCGGCTGTGCTCGGGCGGCGCCCGGACGCCCAGCATTACCAGCAGCTCTTTGAACAAATTTGCGAGACCTTCAATCGCAACTTTGTTGGACCCGACGGCGGCATCCAGGGCGACACGCAGGCCGGTTACGCCCTGGCGCTTGACTTCGACCTGTTGCCGGCGTGGCTCCGGCCGCTGGCCGCGCGGCGCATGGTCGAGGCCGTCCACCGTTATCACGAGCATCTGTCCACCGGGATTCAAACCACCCACCGATTGATGCTGGAGCTGACTCGCAACGACTGCAATGCACTCGCCTGGCAACTCCTGACCAACCGCACCTTTCCGTCCTGGGGTTACATGCTGGACAACGGCGCCACCACGATCTGGGAACGCTGGGACGGTTACGTCCGCGGCCGCGGTTTCCAGGATCCGGGCATGAATTCTTTTAATCACTGGGCCTTCGGCGCCGTCGGCGAATGGCTGTGGCGTAATATCGCCGGCATCAACCCGGACCCGGCGCATCCGGCCTACGAACGGTGTGCCATCCGCCCGCAGCCGGGCGGCGGTGTGACCTGGGCCCGGGCCCGCT
>JAGWYX010000846.1 GCA_018969165.1 Verrucomicrobiota bacterium | reverse complement strand
CCGCGGCGCCGTCGAAAGGCAGATGCGTGACAGCGCCGCCCCGCTTGGCGGCGCGGGCGTGCTCGCGTTCATTGATCAGGAACCGTTTGACGGCGCAGAGCAGGAACCAACGGAATCGCCCCTTCTCACGACGGACGGCTGACAGGTAGTCCTTGGCCACCAGGCGGGCGAAGAATTCCTGGGTCAAATCCTCGGCGGCCTCGGGCCGGGCGCCCCGCCGGCGGATGTAGGCATAAACTGGATACCAATAATCGCCGCAGAGTTGTTCCAAGGCCGCGGTGGCTTGGGGCGAGCCCTCCTGCCGAGCCGCGAGTACGACGCTCCAGTGGGTAGTGGCAAACACGCCCGCTTCCGAGGCCTGCACCCCACGCCCGTCTCCCGCCGTCGCGCCACTGCCGCCAGACAGTTGCCCAATGCGCACCCGAGATGCCAGGCCGGTTTGTTCGTCTGCGCTCATGCCTCACGGCAGACCCGGCCGCTTGGCCGGCGGTTGGTAGTCTTTGTGCCAGTCGAGTTGCCAGAGGCGGTCCAGTTTCACCAACTCGCCGTGGCCGTCGAAGAACGAAACGTTGATCGCGCCCGGCAACGGCTTATTCCGAGGCCAGTTGGTGGGCACGGGATTGGGCCGGGACCCGTGCCGGGGAATGATCAGCCAACCTATGGCGGTGTACGCGCTCCGCGCCTCCCGAGGCGCGGGCACAAGGTCGCTCGGAGCAGGGTCGGTGGCTCGCGGCCAGGTCCAAATGAAAATCCCGTCCCCCAAGACGGGGGTGAAGCAGGGCTGGACAATATCGTTTTGGGACCTGAAGTATTCCGGAAACGCATTTTGAAACGGTACGTCATAAGGATTCGCGCGAATCCAACTGGCCGAGAGCAGCCAACCATTGACCGTGTAACTGCCAAAATCAGAGGGTGAGATCATCCAGGCGGATCGGAAGGTTCCAAATACCAAATCCAAACCAGCGCCCGGCCCGCCCCACGGGTCGGACGGCCACGTCTCGGGCCAGGTCGAACGGAGCGGGGCACTGGGGCATATCCATAACGCATTGCCGCGATACGACCACTCGGCATAGGAACTCCACGCCCACGATAACAGCTCGGCTGAATCCAGCCGCTCATCGCTGTTGTCCAGTCGCAGGCGCAAATCCAGGTTGATCTGGCGCTGGTTGCTCAGGCAGACGACTTGCTGGGCCTGCAGCTTGGCCCGGTGCAACGCCGGCAGGAGCAGCGCCGCCAGCAGACCGATGATCGCGATCACGACCAAAAGCTCGATCAAGGTGAAGCCGCTGTGACGGGTGACGGGCGACCCGTGACCGGAACCGAATTGCGAGTTGCTCAACGCAGAGCCGCGGAGGCCGCAGAGGAGCGCATAGAAAGACCTATTCTCTGCGGCCCTCTGCGTGCTTGGCGTCTCTGCGGTTAAAAAAGTGTTCACGGCAATCCGGGCCGCTTGGCGGGCGGCTGGTAGTCCTTGTGCCAGTCGAGTTGCCAGAGCCGGTCCAGCTTCACCAGTTCGCCGTGGCCGTCGAAAAGCGACACGTTCACGGCGCCGGGCAAGGGCTGGTCCGGCGGCCAATCGGTCGGCACCGAAATGGGGCGACTGCCGTGGCGGAGAAGCGCGAACATGGACATGGCACCATCGCCGGGCATGCAACCATCATTTCTTTCGCACTATGGGTTTGTCGCTGCTCTGGCCGCCTCTCACTTCCGCTGCACGTTGTAGATTTCGGGATTGGTGGGGAAGGGCGGCGTCTGCCCCTTCAGGTAAGTATCGAAAAACCAAACCAGGCAGGCGTTGATGGCGACACCCATCGGGCGACCGTCCGGGAGCAGCGCCCCCCATGCCGCGTCCGTGAAGGTCTGATGAATCGAGTTGCGGATCATCAGCGACGTGGCGTTGGTGACGGCGTTGGTGAACAACCAGGCCCCGGTCGAAAGACACGGATCGCCCGGCGCGTTCATTTCCAGGAAAGGCTTTTGCAACCCGCTGGCGGGTAACTGGAGACAGCAGACGGCATCCAGCAGCGCCACGCACTTGAGCCGGTCATCCCGCCGGCACATCTCGGCGGTCATGCCACCGGCGGACATCCCGTAAATTCCGACTCGGCTCAAGTCCAAGCGCCCGGCCAAGAGCGGGTCCTCGGCCTGCAAGTGGGTCAGTTCATCGAGCAGGAACTGAAAATCTTTGAAACGGTTGGGATAGTCGATGGCCGAAGGATCGGTGCTCGAGGTGCCCACCAGATACGGGCCGCCGGGAAAATCCGTGCCGAAGCAATCCGTGTGGTCCGGCGCTATAACAACGTATCCATGACTGGCGAGTTCTTCGGCGACTTGCGAATGAAAATGCCGGGAATCGCACAAGCCGTGGGAAAACAGGAGCACCGGATATGGCCCTCCCTGGGAAGAAACCGGTGGCCCGGGAAGCGCATGCTCCACCGCTGCGACGGCGATCTTCGCCCA
>JAGWYX010000845.1 GCA_018969165.1 Verrucomicrobiota bacterium | reverse complement strand
GGACTGGGCGCACTCCCAGACGCGGGCGCGCCAGCCAAAACGCTCGAAATTGCGAAGCGTTTTGGACTGTGGCAGTCCTCTGCCTCTTTCGGTTCTCGCGCTTCATCTGGCGCTGGCGATCAAGGCCTGTAGCTCCCCGGCCGTCGCGCGCCGGACGCAACGGAACCCGCAGAAATCGGTGTAAAAACACGCGTCGGTGTCACCGGTACGCTGGCCCTGGCGGAAAGTCGCGCGGGCCATGCCGGCGGTGGCTTTCCAGGAGCCGCCGCGCAGGACACGTTTGACGTCCTTGCCCGGGCTGGGCGGGCCGAGCGGGTCCAACGCCGGGCTCACGTGGTAATAGGTCGGGCTGTACACATCCTCGCACCATTCGCAGACGTTGCCATACAAGTCATAAAGTCCCCAGCGGTTGGGTTTCTTTTGCCCCACCGGGTGGGTGCGCTCCTCGGAGTTTTCCTGGAACCAGGCGTATTGGCGCAGCTTGGCGGCATCGCCGAAGTCATACGGGCCGGTGGTGCCGGCGCGGCAGGCATATTCCCATTCGGCCTCGGTGGGGAGGCGATAGCCGTCGGCCGCCTCATCGCAATCCCAGGCCTCGGTCTTCTCGTTGTAGCAGGGCTTGAGCCCCTCCAGCCGCGAGCGCTCATTGCAATAGGCCTTGGCATCGCGCCAGCGGACGCGCTCGACCGGGTTGCGCGGGTTGTCCTGCCAGTGCGATGGGTTGGGCAATTGCACCTTGGCGAACATCTCCTGGGTAACCTCGAACTTGTCCATGAGAAAACTGCTGACCGTCACGGGGTGGGGCGGCGCCTCGTCGGGATTCCCGTCGCTGCTGCCCATGATGAACGTGCCGCCGGGAAGATAAACCATCTCCGCGCCGGACTGGGTGACCACTGGGGTCGGCTCGGTGATTGGCGAGGCCGTGGCCGCCGGTGGGCCGGCGCTCGAGCCACGCGCCGGCACGGGGTTCGAGCGTCCGCACGCAGAGAGGATCAGCGCCGTGCTCGTCGCCAGGCACAGCGCGTTCCAAAATGACCGGTTCATCACCCGAAGACCCGAGGCAGGGCAGCGTCGTCCAGGCGCGCCGCTTTCGGTATCCGATCGCACGCCCGGCGCGGCCGGAGGCCGTCGCCCGACCGATGGACAGTTCATCGATTGAGGCGGCTGAGGCGGGCTGGCCGGTGCGGCCAGAACCACGCCGGTTCCTTGTTGCTGTCGCCGTTGGTGGTCAGGATCGCGACATCGGCGGGCGTCGCCGTTGCCAAATCGATCACGCGGTCCTGTTCGGCCGAAACAGCATCGAGGTTCCAGCCCCCGGCATAGACTCCCATGATCTCGCACGCCGCCTGGAATGTCCCCGGTTTGCCGAGGTCCCCTTCCCCATCCGGTCCGCGACTGAAGCTCAGGAACCGGCTGTCGGGCGACCAGTCGATGTGATAAATCTTGTTCTTTTCGTCGAGAATACGGACCCGGCGCGGGCCGACGGTGGGGTGGGCCGAATCCAGGTCAATCGGCGCGACGGCCAGTTCGTGATCGCCGGGGCCCCAGGCGATTTGCCTGCCGTCGGGGCTGAGGCAAGGCCGGCAGCCCGGGATGCCCAGGTTGAAGATGTTGGTGCCATGCGCCTCGATGAGGAGGATCGCGTGGCCGTAGCCCATGCCGGCATGCACGGTTGCGGCGATCCAGCGGCCGTTTTGCGAGAAGCTCGGGTTGTAGAGGTGATGGAGCCTTTCGGTATTCACGTGCGGGGTGATCTTGCCGGTCTTCAAGTCAAAGAAGAACATGCCCTTGGTGTAGTAATCCATCACGTTGAACTTCGGATACTCCTGGCCCAGGAACCCGATCGTCCGGCCGTCCGGGCTCCAGAACGGCTCGCGCGCGTAATCGGCCACCTTGACCCGGTGCTTGCCGTCGATGCCCATGTAATACACGCTGCGAATGGTGTCCCGTCCCTCGCCGCGATCGCTGACAAAACAGATCCTGGTGCCGTCGGGTGAGACCTGCGGATAGTGCTCGTTTTCGTCGGGCGTGCGCGTGAGGTTGACCGGATGCGAGCCGTCGGCGTTGATGACGAAGAGGTCGGAGTTACTGTTGACGTAGCTTTCGTAAGCGATTTTGAACGGCGTGGCCGCGAGCCGGTGTTTGAGCGAAAGCGCGTCGGCGGCACCGGCGCGCGGCGCCAGCCAAAGCGCCGTCAACAGGAGGCCGGCCAGGAGAAAGCGCGCACGAGGATCAAGTTCGCGACCGCGGCCCGAACGTGAACGGTGACGGTCAATCAGGGCGATGTGCTGGTGTTGCATTCGCAATAGCTAAAGGCAAACCGCAGTGGCCCGCAAGTCCGAAGCAAGCGCCCAAATCCGCACGTAAGGAGACCCCGAAGGGCGCTGTCGGTTTTTTCGGCACACGGGCTGGCCGGGGGAGGCGGCTGGGGCGGAGGTTATCAGGGTTGGGGAGGAGCTCCGGCA
>JAGWYX010000844.1 GCA_018969165.1 Verrucomicrobiota bacterium | reverse complement strand
GGCAGATCAGGTCAATGACCTTGATGCCGGTGGTCAGGACCTGGGGCGACGTGGATTGATCGATCAGGGCCGGCGCCGGGCGATGGATCGGGTAACGTTTCTCGGACACGACCGGCCCGCGTTCGTCCACCGGGTTGCCGGTGACGTCGAGGACGCGGCCCATGACGCCGTCGCCGACAGGCATCGAGATGGGCGCGCCGGTATCGACGACTTCGTAGCCGCGCTTGAGGCCTTCGGTGGTGGACATGGCGACGGCGCGCACCCAGTTATCGCCCAGGTGCTGCTGCGCCTCGAGGGTGAGCCGGGTGGTTTTGCCCTGGAGGGGGTATTCAACCGTGAGGGCGGTGTAGATGGCCGGGAGTTGGTCGGGGAACTCGATATCGACGACCGGGCCGATGACTTGGACGATTTTACCTTTATTCATGAGATTAAATCAGGGAGCAGTTAGGGTCTAGGATGCGCCTGGTCAGGTGGTCAGTTTCCTCCGTGATAAATCAAGCGGCTTGGCGCGTCGAATTGCGCCGGTTTCGTCCTCGGTGAACGTCACGGTTTCGTAATAATCTTCCAAGGGAACAAAGACCCCAATAGCTTCAACCCACTTCTTTAGCCGCGGATTGCACGTTCGCTCCCACGCAAGGACTTCAACCCCCCACCCCTTCCTATGCATCCGCTCTAAGTCCGAATGAAAGCCCACGCCATCCAGAAAACCCGCGCCGTCGCCCGTGAGCATGACAGCAATCCCCGGGTCACCGTTATAGTCTAAAGCCTTTCGGAGCATGTGGGTCTGCAGCGCCTGGTCAACGGCCTGCTCGCGAGAACTCAAGCTGCCTCGTTCGAACAATTCGACCTTGACTCCCGCCTGTTCCAACCGGTTCCAAACGTGTCGGAGCGGTGGAGGAACCGAGCCTACCGCAATGGCATACTCCAGTTCGCGTCCCGCCTGCGCCAAGTGCAAGAGGTGATCAAACTGAATTCGAACCTGGTAGGCCGCGTCGCCTCCTTCGCGCTCGGCGGCCACCGTCTTGGCACTGATGAAGATGTTCGAGTTATCCCAGAAGACAAAGACCTTTTTCATAAACGCGAGTGTCCTCTTTCTTGGTAATCGCGTCAACCCAGCGCCATGGCGGCGGTGGTGATCTCGAGCAGTTCCTTGGTGATGTTGGCCTGGCGCATTTTGTTGTAATCCAGCGTGAGGTCTTTGATGAGCTGCTTGGCGTTGTCGGTCGCGTTTTTCATCGCCACCATGCGCGAGCTGTGCTCGCTCGCCTTGGATTCGAGCAGGATTTGATAGACGCGGTAGTTCAGGTAATGCGGCAGCAGGGCGCCGAACACCTCCCGCGGCGAGGGCTCGAACAGGAATTCCGTGGCGCCACGCAACTGCTCGTCGTTTGCCGGGACCGCGGGCACGCCGGCGGTGGCGTGGTGGAGTTCGCCGACGGGCAGGAACGCGCGCAACTCGGGCCGCTGGTTCAGGGTCGAGAGGAAATTGGTGAACAGGATGTCCACCTGGTCGGCCTCGCCTTTGAGGAACAGGTCCTGGGCGAACTTCGAGATGGCCCGCGCTTCGCTGAACAACGGGGTGTCCTTGTAGGTGAACTCGGCCACCAGTTGACGGCGGGTCCGGGCGATGAACTGCGAGGCCTTCCGGCCCGCGGTGACGAAGACGGTGGTGTCGCGCTCGAGTTTGGCGGCCTCGCGCATCAAATTGCTGTTCAAGGCGCCGCACAGGCCCTTGTCGGTGCTCACCAGCAGGACCGCGCGCTTGCGGACCTCGCGCGCCTCCAGCAGCGGATGGGTGAAATCACCGCTGTGCGTCGCCAGTTCGCCGAGCACGCTGTTCAGCAACTCGGCGTACGGCCTGCCGGCCAGCGCCGCCTGTTGGGCCTTGCGCATTTTCGACGCCGCCACCATTTGCATGGCCTTGGTGATCTGGGCGGTGTTCTTGACCGACTTGATGCGTCGGCGGATGTCGCGGGTGCTGGGCATGATCTAAAATTGGTGTCTCACTCGATAGGCCGCGGCCCGTTCGTGAATGGGGAATCCAATTTCACGGCGTTTCTCCGGCGCCGGCGGTTCGAGCAACTGCCGGATGGCTTCAAACAAATCCTTGATTGCTTCGTCGTGCTGTCCCACCCGGCCTTCGAGTTGCGCCAACTTAACGCGGAGTTCTCGATTGGCGGCGAGTCGTTCCCGGAGGAAAACAAAGGCTCGGACGACCCGGACACTCGCTCCGACGGCCACCGGGCTGTTCAGGACACTGGCCAACATAATCGCACCGTGTTCGGTGAACGCGATCGGCACGTGGCGATGCCCGCCATGCGAACTTGAGGTCGCAAATTGCGACCTCAAGTTCGCAAACTCCTGGAGCGTAAGCAGAAATGCAAAGTCTTGGGGAAACCTCCTTCGGTTCCGCCGAAATTGCTCTTTCAGCCGCTTGGTGCTTACGCCATAGATTTTAGCCAGGTCC
>JAGWYX010000843.1 GCA_018969165.1 Verrucomicrobiota bacterium | reverse complement strand
CGATTCGCCCAGGTTCGCCCTGGCCGCGGGATTCCGTCAGCGCGTCCAACACAGCCGGGAACGTCTCGACCAAATGCGCGGCCAGTTGCGCGCACGTCGGGTAGGCGAACAACGCGCTCGGGGCAAGTTGAATTCGGTAGCGGTCGCACAGATGGCGCGCGAAGAGCTTCAGGCTGATCGAGTCAAAACCCATCTCGCGAAAATTGGCCGTCAGACTCGTGTCCGCCGCCTCCGCTTTAAGCGCCTGGCGAACGTCTTCGAGGAGCATCGCTTGCAGCCGCTGCATTGGCGGACTTATTTCAAGATCGCTCGCCGCACTGGCGGCTGCGGCTCGTGGGGCAAGTGCTTCAGGACCTCGCTCCACCCCTGCGGGCCGCTTCACGACGACGATTTGATGGGCCGGTGAGGCCAGGCAGAGGTCGAACGCGCGCCTGCCCTCCGCTCGTTCGAGCGGCGCCCACCCCAACGCCTCCTGAGTCCAGGATTCCCAGGCCGCCTGTTCCGAGGCGTCGCTGCCGGCTTTCATCGCGCCGTCTTTCCAATAAGGCCAGTTGATCGAGAGCAGCCGCACGTCCCGACTCCCGGTTCCGGCCGACCGACCCGGCCAAGCCGCGAAATGGTCCATGAAACCATTGGCCGCGGCGTAGTCGGACTGACCCACGTTGCCGAAGACGGCGGACGTGGAGGAGAACAGGACGATCCAATCCGGCGCCAGCGGGCGAGTGGCCAACTCGAGATGGACCGTGCCAAGGATCTTCGCGGCCATGACGGCGTCAAAATCGGCGGCCCGTTTCTCCGTGATCAGTCCGTCGCACACACAGCCCGCGGCGTGGATGACACCGTGGAGCGCGCCCCATTGGGCGCGAATCGCGGATACCGTGCGGTTCACGTCCTCAGGATTCGCGAGGTCGCACGCGAGGTAACTGACGCTCGCGCCGAGCGCCTCCAGGCGGTCGATCTTTTTCCGGAGCTCGGCGTCGAGCGGTTTGCGGCCGGACAGGATAATCCGCGCTCCCGGCGCTTGGGCGAGATGCTCGGCGAAAATCAGACCCAGCGCCCCGCCACCGCCCGTGATCCAGTACACCCCCCGATCCCGCAGCCGCATCGTTGGCGTGGGCTCCCGGAGGTTCGCCGGCACGAGACGGCGGACTTCCCGGCCTCGGACTGAATACCGTGCCTCGACCACCTCAGGGCCGTGGTCGGCAAGTTCGCGGGTGATACACTTCCAGGTGTTGCCCGCCACGGTGGACTCGAACGTAACCGTTCGACCGCCAAACTCCGGGTGCTCCAACCGCACCACTCGCAGAAAGGCGGCGACCGTGCCGGTAGCCACCTCAGCCCCCTCCAACCCCGGTTCCACGACAAAGACTAACTTCACGGAGTCAGTGGGCCCGCCGGCAAACAACGCCTTCACCAGACAAAAGACTGATCTCGCACCCGTCCAGAGCCAATCCTTCAACGCCGGCGAGAGCGGATCAAGCCCGCCCTTCGACCACGCATGGACCACGCGCCGGCAGATCGTGCCTTGTCGCCTTAATTCCGAGAGGAGTCGCCCGTAATCGTCCGGACGCTCGGGATTGATCGAAAATTCTTCCGGACCAAGCCGGCGGAAAACCGGACCGGCGGTGACGCGAATCACTTTTCCCACTTCCGCCATCCCCTGCGGCGGCAGCAACCAGGACCGCTCACGGTCGAAAACCAATACCGGCTCACCTGCGCCCGCGCCGTTTGATCCGGCCAGGGGCGACTCGATCCAAACCGGTTGGAGGAACACGAGGTTTTCCGCACTCTCGGGAAGAGCGGGAGTGTCGCTCGAAGAGGACTCGGGAACCCAGTACCGGTCCTTGCGAAACGGATAGCCCGGCAGCCGGATGCGTCGCCGTCTTTCTCCGTGGTGGATGCGCTCCCAGTCCAGGTCGTAGCCCTTCGCATACAGGGCTGCCAAGGCTTCCAATTGGCTGCGGTAGGCGGCTGGGTCGGTTCCGGTGACGAGCCCCGCCGTCAACTGCTCCAGCAACGCTCGCAGTGCCGGCTGGGCGGTTTCTGGTCCATCCGGGCCCCAAAGCAACTTTGGAGGCCGTTGGCCGGCTCGCAAGTCCCGCGAAACCGCCCGCAATTCGTCAAGGGACGACACCACCATGGCCACGCGGTGTTCAAAATGGTCACGTCCGCGATTTCGGGTGCAACTGATTTCCTCGAGCATTGCGCTGGAGCGCTCCAGCCAATCCGCAAACTCGAGCAGCGCTTGGTCCAAACCCTCGCGCGACCGCGCTGAAAAGGTCAGCAAATAGGCAGGCTTCGCCGCTGGAGCAGGTTGAGCGTCCGCCAGCACAAATTCCTCCAACACGGCGTGGGCATTGGCGCCGCCGTAGCCGAAGGAACTTACACCGGCACGGCGCGGCGCAGGCCGGCCATCCGCGCCCCTCGAGACCGGCCAAGGACGAGTCTTGTCCACAATGTAGAACGGCGA
>JAGWYX010000842.1 GCA_018969165.1 Verrucomicrobiota bacterium | reverse complement strand
GGCGCTTAAGACCTGCAGATCGAGTTGCATTTCACTCCATTGTGCCTCAGCGGCAAGTCGCCCAAAGAGCGGCGGAATGATGGCTTCCTGGGCGCTGTCCTCCAAAAAGAAGGCCACGCGGCGCTCACCCGCCATAGTCCCCCCGAATGATTTGCTCTTCCAGATGCGCGGCGATCTCATGAGGCCGGTACAAATCCCCGATAGTGGAAAACGGGGCGAATTCCGTGGCGGCCCCGAGGCGGCGGCAGACGAGCAGGTTTTCGTTGCGGAAGTAGGTTGGGAGGATGGGAGAATGGGTGTTGACGAGAATCTGGCGTGAACCGTCTGCGGCGTTTTGAAGGAGTTCGGCGATGTTGCGCAGGCGGCGGGGATGCACCCCGTTTTCAGGCTCCTCGTAACCGATGGTAGTGGAGCCACAGGTCGGCGAGAGTACCGCCAGCAGTCCCAGGACGCGCAAAGTGCCCTCAGAAATGAGACGGTTCGAGTAGGAAGCGTCGTCTTCCCAGAGGCGGAGGAAAAGCTCGGCCTTCTCCGTACGCTCGACCTCGAGGTCTTTCAACCGGGGCAGGAGTTGCTTAGCCGCCAATTTGAGCGCCGCGAACTGTTTCGGACCGCGAAGGGCCAGAGTATGGTAGAAGGCCGCCAAATCCTCGCCTCGCGGGCCAGGCACGGTCACATCCGCGATGGCGTTGGCCTCGCGCATCAGGGCGCGTGGCTCAAAGTAGTAAAACCGGCACCGGGACATCTCATCCCGGAACGCGGCCAGGTGCGGGTAGTGCGGGACATAAAGCGGCGTGGAGACGACGGTGTAATCCAGCCCGACCTCGTGCATTGTCGGATGGCCCTGGCCTTCCATCCGCAAGCTGAGCTTAGCACCGCTTTTTTCGAGGAAGGGATTTCTGGCTTTTTCACCGCCTCCTCGCTGGCGCAAGGCGGCGAGCCGCTCGTCCATCACGCGCATGACACCGGACTTGGATTCGATTTCCAGTTCCACCCGGTAGCGGAGCAGTCGCTCCGTAACTCGGGACTTGTCGGCGGCGGTCCCATTGGGCTCGTCGAGGCGTTTGCGCAAGTCGCGAATCCGTTGCTCGGTCTCCTGAACGACGGCATCGCTCAATTCTACATCCACTTCGAACGCCAAGCGGTGGGCTTCCTGCTTGAGGAGATCGGCGATGGAGCCCTGGTCGTAGTGGACCGATTCCAGGGGCAGGCCGCGGTGGCCATCAAAGGCTTCCTTGATGTTCTTGCACGTCACCAACCGGGCCAGGAGGTTGAGAGCGTCGAAGAGGTTGCTCTTGCCGGCAGCGTTCGGGCCTAGAATGACCGTCAACTCTTGCAGCGGCACTTCTGCGAGCTTGAGCGACTTGTAGTTTTCAATTCTTGCCCGGTGTATCATCGGTTTCTTTGGGTTGATGATGAGGCAGCATTTTCGTTTATGCCAGGGTAGCTGATTCGGGGTGACGGTCGCAATCAGAAAGGCCGGAAGTGGCGCCGCGAGCTGCGGCGCTTGGGTGGACGCCCCGGTCCGTCGCTCTGGCGTTACCTCGCCGCCGCAAGGACGGCGGGCGCTGGGGCGGGCTTCGGTAGCGCCGCTGAGTCTGTGCCGACCAGCTTGAGCGTCGTAACAGCGGCGTCTAGTTCATGCTCGAACATGATGCGCTTGAGCTGTTGCTGGGGAGGTCCGCTCGCGCCTTCGCCACTGCTTCAGCCAGAAACTCAAGGCCCAAGCCATCGCCCGCCCGCTGAAGCTCCTGGATGTAACCAAGGACGCGCTCCATGATAGGCACCATCACTAATTGTGCGGCTTCCTCTTGGGACATGACCTTCGAGTAAGCTTCCATTCGCTTCGCCCAGCCAGGCTGGAGATGCCCGGCACAGGAGGAAATGTCGAACTGGAACGCTACAGTAGAGCCACAACTTCGGCATCTCACTACAATTTCATCGACTGGGCCGCTTGCCCCGGTCTTCAGAGCCTGCTGCAATTCCTCGTCGAATCGGGCACCGCACTGGCACTGCTGCCGCTTGATGAACCAGCGTTCCTGCCCAATACAGCAGACCTTAATCGTGTTCATCGAGTCAAAGGAGGTTTACTCCACTATCGCTTTCAGCAACGCCTCGCGGGCGTCGGTGTAGTAGAGGATGTTCACCTTGGTAACCATGTCGTCCGGCAGGTCGTTAAGCTGCTTGCGGGCGGATACCGGGACCAGCAGCGTCGAAGCACCTTTGCTGATGGCCAGCCTAAATGCGCGTCTTACGCCTTCGCCTCTCCCCGGTTGCCAGCGGTTGCCAAAAGTGACCGGTTTCCAGCCGATTGCCACCGATTTGTCCCCTTTGCCTTGACTCAAGCTGAAAGTGCATTTCAGACCGTGTTTATGCTGGTTTCCTAAGCTTTTGAAGTGGTGGGTTGGCCGGGACTCGAACCCGGGACCAACGGCTTAAAAGGCCGCTGCTCTACCGACTGAGCTACCAACCCA
>JAGWYX010000024.1 GCA_018969165.1 Verrucomicrobiota bacterium | reverse complement strand
CCCCGCCCGGCCAACTCGCTGCTCCCTCCAAACCCACCACGCCGGTTCACGCTCCGCGCGGTGATCTTCCCTCTGCCTCCCACGCCAGCGTGAGAGAATCACCCTCCCGCTTCAGTGATTTCCTCGAAGCGGAACACACCTCGCGGAAGCTGTCCAGCGCCCCGTGTCGGGTGGTCAGGCAGAACAGGCCCTGGTGCAGCAGCCAACGCCAATCCTCCGGGACTGGTTTCCAATCCATCTCCGTCTCCCCCCATTCTGCGCCCAATGCTCGCAGCGCGCGATTGAGCCGTGGGAGATTCGTCGAGTCATCGCGTACCCAGACATCCACATCGAACGTCAACTCCGGGCGGTGCCGGAGCAAGAAATTCATGCCCCCGATGAGCGGGTATTCCACCTGTTCGCGGTTGAGGGCGTCGAGGATTTCATCGACGTTCACACGAACGGTCTATCCGATTGCCCGGCCCATCACAACCCCAGCCTTTTAAACCGGCTTTCGACTTCCTTGAAGTGGAATTGGAGCGAACAGAGTTTCTCCAGCTCGCCCTTTTTGAAGTGCCGAGCGACTTCGGGGTCGGACTTGAGTTGCTGGACGAAATCGGCGTCGTCGCGGCCGGCGTGTTTGGCCTCCCAGGTTTTCATCGCGTTGCGCTGGACCAGTTCGTAAGCCGCCTCGCGCGTCAGCCCCTTGCGGATCAGCGCCAGCAGGACCGTTTGGCTGTTCCACATGCCCAGGCTCAACCCGAGGTTTCTCTTCATGTTCTCGGGATAGACGGCGAGGCCGTCGATCAGGCGGGTCAGCAACCCCAGCATGTAGTCGAGCAAGGCGCAGGAATCGGGGAAGATGATGCGCTCGACCGAGCTGTGGCTGATGTCGCGTTCGTGCCAGAGGGCGACGTTTTCGAGGGCGGCCAGGGCGTTGCCGCGCAGGACGCGGGCGAGGCCGGTGAGCCGTTCCCAGGTGATCGGGTTGCGCTTGTGCGGCATGGCGCTGCTGCCCTTCTGGCCTTGGGTGAACGGCTCCTCGGTTTCGAGAACCTCGGTCCGTTGGAGATGCCGGAACTCGACCGCCCACCGCTCGATGCTGGAGCCGACCAGGGCCAGTGCGGTCATGAACTCGGCATGGAGATCGCGCTGGACGACCTGGGTGGCGATCGGCGCCGGTCGCAATCCCAGCCGGGCGCACACCGCCGCCTCGACGGCCGGCGACAAGTGGGCGCTGGTCCCGACCGCGCCGCTGAGCTTGCCGACCGCCACGACGTCGCGCGCCCGCCGCAAGCGTTCCTCAGCCCGCCCGAATTCATCGAACATCAGGGCCAGCTTCAGCCCGAAGGTCGTGGGTTCGGCATGAATCCCGTGGCTGCGGCCGATGCAGGGAGTGGAGAGATGTTCCCTGGCCCGCCGAGCGATCGCCGGGCGCAACGCGCGGACGTCGGCGAGCAAAATGTCCGCGCTCTGGACCAGTTGGACGGCGAGCGCGGTGTCAATGACGTCGCTGCTGGTCAGTCCGAAATGGAACCAGCGCGAAGCCGAGTCGTTGATCTTCTCGGCAACCCCCGTGGTGAAGCCGATGACGTCGTGGTTGAGGGTCTTTTCGAGTTCCTTCTGGCGCTCGACCAGTTCGGCGGGATGCCGCTGAAAGTAATCCGCGCCGGCCTGGATGCGCTCCAAGTCCGCCTTTGGCACGATGCCCTCGTTGACCAGCGCCTGGGTGGCGAGCAACTCGATCTGCAGCCAAATCTTGAGGCGGTTTTCGTCAGTCCAGATTTCCCGCATGGCGGGGCGGGAATAGCGTTGAATCATGGCGTCACCGTTTGGCCATCTTGGCGCGGGCGGCTTCGAGGATCTTCCGCTCGCGCTCGGTCAGGCTCTGGATGCCATGAGCAGAGATTTTGTCCAGGATCGGGTCCACCTGTTGGCTGATGAACTCGGCGGGCGGCAAATCGTCCGACTCGGGGTGCTTGCGGCCTTGCCACAGGGACCGTTTGCCGGAGGAGGCGCGCACCAGCTCGCGCGGCCGGCGGGCCAGCGGCCGGACCGAGGGCAAGCGCGAGAACACATCGCGTTGAATAATCCAGTAAATGTAGGCCCAGCCGGTAAAAATCCCGGCCAGGTGTGCGGCGTTGGCAACGTTGTCCATCGGCACCAGGATGCCGAACAGGGCCACGGCGATGCTCAGCCACAGCAGCGTACGCGCCCGCATCGAGACCGGGACGATGAGGAACAGCAGCAGGGTCAGTTCCTGCTCCGGAAACAGCGTCGCGAAGGCGGCCACCAAACCGAAGATCCCGGCCGATGCTCCCACCACCGCCCCCCCGAAAAGGCCCGGAAGCACCCAGGCCAACAGCGTCTGAACCAGGCCGCCGACAGTCCCGCTGGCCAGGTAGAGCTTCAGGAATCGGCCCGGACCGAGGGCCGATTCGATCGCGCGTCCGAAGAAATAGAGCACCAGCAGATTGAAGGCCAGGTGCCAGAAGCCCCCGTGGAGGAATTGGAACGTGACCAGTTGCCAGACGTATCCGTGTGCCAGCCCGTCGGGGCTCAGATAGAAGTAGGTCGCAACCGGAAAGAGACGGTAAAACTCGAGGACGCTCTGGAGGAGGAAGCAGACGGCATTGGTGACAAGCAGCGCCATCGTTGCGGACCAGCGCGGGGCGTAGCTCCCACTGCGCATGTAAAATCGGTCATCTAACATCGCCACAGGACACTAGCCGCACCCTTTCGGTTTTTCAACGGACAATTTCCACCGGCGCAGGCGCAAGGCATTGCCGATCACGATCAGGTCGGAGACACCCATGGCCGCCGCGCACAGGACCGGGCTGAGGAATCCCAAAGCCGCCAGCGGCACCGCCAGGGCGTTGTAGAAGAAGGCCCAAAACAAGTTTTGTTTGATCGTTCGCAGGGTGGCCTGGGCCAGGCCAAGCGACTCGGGAATCGCCGCGAGATCCGATTTCAGCAGAATGATGTCGGCCGCCTCCCGCGCCACGTCGCTGGCACGGCCGACCGCAATCCCCAAATCGGCCTGCTCCAACGCCGGCGCATCATTGATCCCGTCCCCGACGAAGGCGACCCGCTCGCCTCGCTGCTGCAATTGCTCCAGGATGGCGGCCTTCCGCTCCGGCCGGATTTCGGCGAAGACATGGTCGGCGGCGATCCCGACGCCCGCCGCCACCGCCAGCGCGGTACGGCGGTTGTCGCCGGTGATCAGGTAGGCCGCCTTGGCCTGGCGGGAGAGGCGGGCGACCACGTCCGACGCATGGGGTTTCAACTCGTCGCGCAGGGCCAGCAGGCCGACCAGCCGCTCGCCGGCGGCGAGCCCCAAAATCGTCGCCCCTTGCGCCGACCAAGCCTCGACAAACTCCCGCCCGCCGCTCGTTTCGACGCCGTTTTCCTCCAGCCAGCGCAGGGCTCCCAGGCGGAGCGCGGATGGCGGTTCCGCCGTACCGAAGTTCGCCCTGGCTTGCACGCCGCACCCGCGGAACTCCTGCCAATCGGCCAGCGGCAGCGGCGGGGACTCGAGCGAGACCAACCGGGCCACCGCCTGGCTGATCGGATGGTTCGAGAACCGCGCCAGATTCGCGGCGATGACCTCGATCGCAGGGGTACGATCGCTGGCCGCTCGCAAATCCTGGATCGCCGCCACGTCGAGGTTGCCCCGGGTGAGCGTCCCGGTCTTGTCGAACACGACGGCGGTGATGCGCCCGGACTTTTCCAGGGCCGCGCCATCGCGGATCAGGATGCCATGACGGGCGGCGGCGTTGGTGCCGGCCATGATCGCCGCGGGCGTGGCCAGCCCCATCGCGCAGGGGCAGGCGACGATCAGCACCGCGGCGGCGAAGATGCAGCCGGTTGCCAGCGCGCTTTCCGGCAGGGTAACCGGCCACAGGAACGGCTCGAGCAAATGAGTGAGCCGGCCGGCGCTCGTCGGCGCCAGCGCCCACCCCAGTCCCGTGGCCAGCGCGACCAGCACGACCACCGGCACGAAAATATTGCTGACCTGGTCGCCGAGCTTCTGGATATTCGCGCGGCTGCTCTGGGCGCGTTCGACCACCGCCACGATCTGCGCCAGCGCCGTCGCCTCGCCCACCGCGGTCACGCGCATCCGCAATGCCCCGTCCAGGTTCACCGTACCCCCGTAGAGTCGGGCGCCGACATTCTTTTCGGCCGGCAACGATTCGCCCGTCAGCATCGCCTCGTTGACGGCCGAGCGCCCGTCGGTCACCTCACCGTCGGTTGGCACCCGGTCGCCCGGCTTGAGGAGGACCACGTCGCCGGGCCGCAACTCGGCGACCGGCACCTCGACCTCGGAACCGTCGGCGTCGAGCCGCCGGGCGGTGGCCGGGGCCAGGTGCAGCAAGGCCTGCAAGGCGCTGGTCGCGCGGGCGCTGGCCAACGACTCCAACCAGTGGCCGACGCTGATGAGGGTGATAATCGCCGCGGCCTCCATGAAGTACAAGTGCGTGGGCGCCCCGGAAAACAAGACGACGGCACTGTAGCCAAATGCGGTCGTCGAGCCGAGCGCGACCAGGGCGTCCATATTGGACCGGCCTTGCCGGAGTTGATGCCATGCGCCGCGGTAGAAGCGCGCCCCGCCGAGGATCTGCACGGGCAATGCCAAACCAAACCCCAGCCATTGGAACCAGCGGGTCATGCCGAGCCCAAGCAACCAATCGCCGATCATCAGCGGCACCGTGGCGGCCAGGCCCACCACCACGTTGAACCGCCAGCCGGCCAGCGGCGACCAGGCCGCGGGCGGCGCGGCCGCGGAGGGTGCGGCAAGGAGGCGCGCCTCGTACCCGGCCGCTTTGACGGCCTGGACCAGCGCCTCCCGGCTTGCCGCCGCATCGGGTTTCCAATGAACCATCGCGCGCCCGGCCTCGAGCCGGAGGGTGACCCGTTCGACGCCGGCGACGGCCTGCAGCGCGGTCTGGACGCGCTGGACGCAGCTCTGGCAATTCATGCCGCTGACGGCCAGCAGGCTGACGGACCCGGTGGGCGGCGCGGCGACACCGGGGACCGGCGGCGTTGGGATCGTCGTCGTCACACCACTGGCAATCTAAACGCCGGCGTGGTGGAAACCAGTCAAATTCGCGTTGACGGTGGTTGCGGCTTTTCCCTACTGTAAGCGGGTCAACCGCATTCTTAAACGAAAGGCAACGTATGAGCAGCACGATCGTCCCTCTCATCAGTTCAGGCGTGGCCGGGCCCCTCGGGGTATTGCATCTGCCGCGGCTGTGGCTCAAGGTCTCGCTCGAATCGCGCGGTAAACTCGCCCCGGGCTACCCGGGTGCCGGCAAGGGCTTCGACCAAATGGTGATCGACGGCTTGGGATTGAACCGCGACGGCGTATTGAACTTCATCAAAACCTCGCGTCCGACCTATCCCCAATTCGAGGCATGGATCAAAAAGCAGCCGGGCGTCAAACTCGACCAGGCCTCCGTCGGCAAACTGAATGCCGCCATCAGCGGTTACATCCACAGCGACGAAACACGCAAGTCCATCCTCGCGGCCAATGGGATTGCCGACGACGGCTCGGCGGCGCGCGACGCGGTCAACCTCAATAATCTCGACGACTGGAAAGAATTCCACGACGCCGAGTTGAAGTAGGCCATTCCTTCAACCGGACCGCAGCGGACCTCAGTCCGCTCCCTCTGATCGCCAATTAATCGGAGCCGACTTAACTCGGCTGCGACGGGGCCGCGGTGGGGTACACCGGCACATTTCATTCGCGCGCGGCCAACGCGGCTAAACCTCGGGCCGCGTCGAGCCTTTCCCGTCCGGGTCCGGCAATTCCGTGAACCGCGTCGGCCGCAGGCGCCGTTTTTGGTACCACGCCATCGCCAGGAGATCGACCACGCCACGGCCCAGCCGGTTCCACACCCCGTATTTGGAAACGCCCGCGACCCGCGGCCGGTGGTTGACCGCTAACTCGCGCGTCGTGGCGCCGCCCCCCTGAACCAGGATCGGCAAGAACCGATGGAACCCGTGAAACGGAAACACCCCGGCCAGGGCCGACCGTTTGAACGCGCGCAGCGAACAACCGCTGTCGGCAAAATCGACGCCGAGCACCAGCCGGCGCGCCCAACGCGCCACGGCCGACGACGCCCGGCGCACGAAATTATCCTGCCGTTTGGACCGCACCCCGCAGACGAGTTCAGCGTGCTCCAGCTCGGTCAGCAACCGCGGCAGGTCGGCCGGGTCGTTTTGCAAATCCCCATCCAGCGTGGCCACAATCGGACTGGCCGTCGCCTGCAGGCCGGTCCAGAGGGCGGCGCTTTGCCCGCTGTTCCGGTCGTGGCGCAATCCGCGGACCCGCGGGTCCAGGTCGCGCGCCTGCCGGATTTGTTCCCACGTGTTGTCGGTGCTGGCATCATCGACGAACACCACCTCGCAGGAGCGGACTTGCGGCCCCAGCGCCGCCAGCAACTCGCGAGTCAGTGGCAAAATATTGGCGCCCTCGTTATACACCGGGATGATGATGGCGATGTCAGGCGGCACGCCGCGAGAATAACCTCCGGTCCCGGCGGATTACCAAATCAAAAAGACTCCGCCGACGCCCAACCGCGCCGCCCTTCCCGCCGCCTGACCGGGCATTGGCCGAGCCGGGGTCTGCCTCCGAGCCGGCCTGCTCCGACGGTGAGGATCAGTAAGTCTTCCGCAAATTGGAAGGCAGAATCCCCAGCTCGGAACGGTACTTGGCGACGGTGCGCCGGGCGATGACGATACCCTTCTCGGCCAGCAACCTGACGATCTCCTCGTCGGAAAGCGGCCGGCCGGGGTTCTCCTTTTTGACCATGTCGGCGATAAGGTCCTTGACGCTGGTATTGGACATGCCGACCCCACTGGCGGTCTTGATGCCCGAGGTGAAGAAATACTTCATCTCGAACACCCCTTGTGGAGTTTGAATGTACTTGCCCGAGACGGCGCGGCTGACGGTGGTTTCATGGACGCCGACGGCTTCGGCGACCTGCATCATGGTGAGCGGCTTGAGGTGAGCGACGCCCTGATCCATGAAATCGCGCTGCCGTTTCACAATCTCGTTGGCGATGTTCAGGATCGTCTGCTGCCGCTGGTGCAAGCTCTTGATCAGGAATTTCCCGGCCCGGATTTTGTCCCGGATGTACTCCCGGACCTCGGTCGAGCTGTCCGCCTGCGCCATCAGGTCCTTGTAGGTGTTGCTGATGCGCAAATGCGGGATGTGCTCGTTGTTGGTGGAGATCACGAATTCGTCGCCGGTCCGCTGGACGAACACCTCCGGCACCACATACTGATGGTTGTCCGGCAGGAAGGCCCGGCCCGGACGCGGCTCCAGCCGGCCGATCCGCGCGACGGCCTCCTGGACGGTCTCGATATCGGCGCCCAGTTGCCGGGCGATTTCCGGCAGCCGCCGCTTGCTCAGGGCCTCCATGTGGTCGCGCACGATCCGATACTCCAGCGTGGCTTGACGCTCGTCCCGCTCCAACTGCAGCAACAGGCATTCCCGCAGGTCGCGCGCGCCGACCCCCGGCGGGTTGAACGTCCGGATGACCGCCAGGACTTCGTTGATCCGCCCGACCGGGATGTTGGTGGAAAACGACAACTCGTCCACCGACGCCTGCAGATACCCTCTGTCGTCAATATTGCCGATGATTAACTCGGCCACCGGGCGCTGTTCGGCCGAAAGGTCCGACAGCCGGACTTGGTCCAGCAAATCTTCCTGCAGCGAAGTGCTGGCGACCAGTGAATCGAACAAGAACTGCCGCTTCTCCTCCTCCTCACTGGATTGACGCAACGGTGCGCTCCCCTGGCTGAAGTGGTCCCGCCATTCCTGGTCCAACTGGGCTAACCGGTCAAACTCGGCCTGGAAATCATCGACCGGCGCGTCCGAAGGTTTCTCGGTAGCCGGGTCAAACGTCACGTCGGCCGGGGGTTCGGCTGGGTCCGCCGCTTTGACCGCCTCCTCCCCGTCGCGCTCGGCCTTTTCCTCGGTGTCCAAATCCTGGACGGGCGCCTCCTCGAGCACGGGGTTCTGCTGCAGTTCCTGCTCGACCAAGGCCTTCAATTCGAGCGTCGGCGCCTGCAGCAACGCCAACGACTGCTGCAACTGCGGCGCCAACACCTGCTGCAACGCCATCTTCTGCGATAAATAAAGGCCCGGTGCCATCGGTCCCAAGATACCGAGATTCGTCCCCAACTCAAGCCGGAATCGGCATATACCTTGCTGTTCAAGAACCGTGCCAACGCACCGGGATGGTTGCCGCTTTTGTCCTTGTCATCCTTGGCCGGACCCGGTTTTATGCTGAAGTAACCGTCGGTTATCCCGCTGGGCGCCCGGGAGCGCCTGTAAACTGCATGGCCATCATCGACAAGCCAAAGCCTGCCGCCGAGTCCGGTGACTGGCTGGTCTGGAAGCACCCCAGCGAAGTCCTGCGACTGGGCGCCCAGTTGAACATCGGCCCAAGCCAGGAAGTCCTGGTGGTCAAAGGCGGTCGGGCCCTGGATTTGTTCGCCCCCGGTAAGTATACCCTCAGCGCCAGCAACCTGCCGCTGTTGGATCAGACCATTAACTTCACCACCAGCCGCAAGACCCAATTCATCGCCCAACTCTGGTACGTCGAGACCCACCCCCTGCACGACCTTTCCTGGGCCACCCCCGCGCCCGTCATGGTCCTGGATCCGGTGCACAATCTCTCGGTCCACCTCCAGTTCCAGGGACGTTGGGCCGGGCGCGTCCGCGATACTCGAGCCTTCGTCACCCAGGTCCTGGCCACCCTCAAGGAGCCCGTGGTGGAGAAGGTCACCGACCACCTGACCGGCCTGGTGGCGAACCGTTTCGCCGAGTTGCTGCCCGGTTTCTTCGCCCACAGCAAATCCTCCGTCGCCGACGCCCCCGCCCGTCTGAACGACCTCTCCGCCTTCATCGCCGAGCAGCTCCGACCCGAATTGGGCCAACTGGGCTGGGAGCTGACCCTGTTCCAAGTGGACCGGTTTTCCGCACCCGACGACGTGATGAAGAAACTCCGGGAGCTGGCCGCTCAAAAAGCGGAGCGCGACCGGCTCGCCGCCGCGGCCCAGCCGACGCCGGTGGCGCCGGTATTCACCGCCACCACCGTCGCCACCGGCCAAAGCGGTGAGACGTCCTTCTACGCCCTGCGACCGGTGGCGCCGCCGCCGGAGCCCCCCGCCGCTCCCCCGCTCGCCCCAGCTACCGCGTCCGATCCGGTCGCCAAATTGAAGAAGTTAAAGCAACTGCTGGACAGCGGGCTCATCACCCAGCAGGACTTCGACACGCGCAAACAGAAAATCCTGGACGAGATTTAATTCACGGGCCGCCGTCGCCAGCCAAAGGCGCGCGGCGGTCACCACTCCACCTCGATCCCCACATCGTCGGAGGTGCGATGGCCCGACCCGCTCCTCCGCTGCGCCCGCCGGCCATTTCCGGCGAAGCCACCGTCGTCCCGGCCGTTCCTTCCCACGCTATAGACCTGGTAGCCCCTCGCCAACCGCCGGTAGTGCAGCGGACCACCCGTGAACGGGTCAATGACCGGTTCGGCCAGCAGTCCGGGCACAAGCGGGTCCAATCGTCCCGGCAGCCGACCGTCGTGGCTTGCGCGGAACCTCTCGAGCGCCAAGGCCGTTCGAACCACGCGGCAACGCGCCACAAAATCCGCGTTGGGACCGACCCATCCATTGAAGAGCATCTGCGGCGAGTATAACCAATCGCCCGTCGGAGTGCTGCCTCCCGTCGGTTGGTCCGGCGCTGACGCCAACGCGCGGGCCTCGACAAAGCGCTTTGGCAACGGCGTCGTCGCCAGGCGCACGAATTCAGCCAGCGTGTCCAGGAACCGGGCGAAATCGCGGTCCCTGGCCCCAGTCAACTCGTAAAGCCGGCCGCGGACTTGCGATTGGAGGTAGTCCGCCATCGGCGATGGACCACGGGGGGCATAGTTCGCAACCAACGGCTGGGAGCGATACGATTCGATGGCCAAACAGCGCAACGACACCATCGCGCGCGTCAAGTCGGTCTCGTTCTCCACCGCCAGAACGTCGCGCTGCAACGCGGCCAACTCCGCGGAGAAAGCCGGTGCGTCCACCTGGCCGGCGAGGACGCCGCGCGCCGGGTCTTGACCCGGCAATGCGTCCAGACCGGGCGCCGAGGCAGGACGCCGGTTTTTTAACCACCATTCCGTCGCTCCCAAGGCACGCTGCAGGCTCGCCATCCGCATCGACTGAAACATCCACCCCGGCTCCTGACTCAGCGACCGGCCCAGATCAAAGGCGCGGTGCAGCGAATCGAAGGCCCCGGCGGTGTCACCACGCTCGGTCTGAATGACCACTTCGTCCTGCAGCAACAGGCTCACGTGCGCGATTCCCTGGCTTTGGTTGCGATAGTGGCCGAAGGGCACATTCCAATCGGCCGCGTAGCGCCCCACCCGCAATGAAGGCGCCCGGTGCACGATCGCCAAGGCAACCTCGTTCGAGGCTAAAAAAGATTCCATCGCCTGCAATACCGGCTTGCCGAGCGGGTGCGGAGGCTCGACGTAGGATTGCTCCCGCCGCAGTTGCTCGAGCACCGCCCTGGGCATCCGGTAATCCGGCACCGACGCCGCGTAGGCCTGCTCGAGCACCGTCGCCGCATTGACCCCGACCAGCGGCGGGCGACCCCGGTTCAATTCCGCCTGGCTCGTGGGGTACCCGGCCTGCTGCACCGCCCGAATGCGACGGTCCACCTCTCCCCGCGACCAGAGCCGGTAGCCCCAGGGAAACCCGACAACTACGCCTAAGGCGCCCAGCGCAAATGCCAGTCGCCGATTCAGCCACACCCGCCGGAAATCGCCTCCCGCCTCCCGCGGCGACACCGGCGTCGCCGCCGCGGACGAAGTGTCGCTCGGAACCCAGAGGCGCGCTCCGCGACCGTAATCCAGCGGATTGGCGACGACGGTCCGGAAATGGCGCAGGAATTTTCGCCGCGCGGACCAGGCCAACGCGCCGTCGAGGATCAAGGTCATGACCAACCAAATCCAGGCCTCCTGCGGCAGGGGCGACTGCCCCAACCCCACCCAGGCCCACGCACTCGCCACTGCCAGCCAGACCAGGAATAGCAGCCAGCGCAATGTCAGGACCCGAAACAAAGTTCCCGCTACCGCCCGGTTCACCCCGCGCGCCCTCAACCCCAGCCAGGCGCCCACCCAACGCAACGCCACCAGGTCCGCCACCAGCGCCGGCGGACTCAACAACAGCCATTTCCGCCCGAACTCGGTGTACGTTCTCAAGCCCAGCCCCACCCGGATCACGATCCATGAAACCAGCATCAACCCCAGCGTCACCACGACCGGCCATCCAAACTGCCGGCGCAGCGCCAGACCTTGGCCTCGCACCAGGTCCTGCGTCCGCACCGGCGCGCACAGGAGCACCTCCAAGGCTCCACTCCGGCGATCCTCGACCCAGCGCTGGCAGGTCTCGCCCGCAAACCATACCTTCAGGAGCACCTCCAGAACCCCGAGCAACAATAGCGACGTTTCGTAGAAGACCGCTTGGTATCGCGTGCAGACCCAGAGGCCGACCGCGGTCATGGCCCCGACCAATACCCAGACCATCGCCGCCTGGTGCCGCTCCCGGCTGGACAACCAAAAACACGGATTGCGGTCGAGCAACCGCCGACGGAAGGCGGCCCGCTGCTCCGCGTTTCCCAACCGCCATCGCTGCCAGCGCTCGCTCCAGCGCTGACGCCATGGGCTCTGCGGACGATCCCGGCAAACCCGCGGCGCGAGGTAGCACGAGAGCCCCAGCAGCACCCACGCGATAGCCTGCGTTACAACCACCGACCCGTAGAAACTCGCGGCGCGCCAAGTCCCCGCCGCGGCCTCCGCCTGTAGAAACGCGAAAAGCGGGCTGGGCGGCAGCACCGCCGACACAATCTCCATCGCCGTCCCGCGCGTGAAATTGTCGGCCAGGTAATAGCCCAGTTCATACGGCCCGGCCGTGACGATCAGGACCACCAGGAGCGCGCTGAATACCGCCCGGCGCTCGTTGCGGCTCAACGTCGAGGCAAACACCCCCGCCGCCAGCGAGAAGAACAACGTGTTGCCCAGCACCAAGATCATCCGTGCGACCTCCGCCGCGGTCACCCCACCAAAAAGCAAGGCCATCGCCAGCATCGGCACTACCGCCAGCAACCCGTAGGCGCAGTGCAACGAGGAGGACACCAGCTTGCCCAACACCACGTCGTAGCCTTTGAGATTCGTCAGAAACAGCAGGCCAAGGGTCCCCTCCCGCTTTTCGGCGCTCAATCCGTCGGCCGTCACCAGCGCCCCAACCACCAGACAGTAGGCAAAGGCCAGCCCCGACAAGATCGAAAACAACATCCGCCCCTGGCTGACCGTCGGCACAGGCGCGGCTCCCAGCAGCAGGAGCCAGATCATCAGGCAACTGGCAATCCCCGAAGCCGCCACCCGGATCCGATAGGTGCCTTTGCGCCGGGCCTGGATCAACAGTTCCCGCGAGACCACCGGTAACACCAACATGCGTCCGCTCAGCCTGCCCCCCTCCCGCCAAAAATCAACCTCAGAGCGAGGCACAAGCGACGGCGGCGGAAAAACACTTGCCCCTGCCGGCCAACCGGCGTAGGCAAGGACCATGCATGCTTCCCAACTTACCCGCCGCCGCTTCCTGCGCCGCTCCGTCCTGGCCAGCGGCGCCCTGGTATTGAGTGCACCGACGGTTCTGCGCGCTCAAAACCTGAACAGCAAACTCAACATCGGCATCATCGGCTGTGGCGGACGCGGCGGCTTCGCCGTCGAAAAGGCGGGCGGTGAAAACATCGCCGCCCTCTGCGATGTGGCGGAGGATCGCTTGGACCGGGTCGGCCAGAAGCATCCCGGCGCTCGCCGCTACGTCGATTTGCGCAAGCTCCTGGACGAAGCCAAAGACCTGGATGCCATCACGGTGGCGACGGCCGAGCACACCCACGCCTTCGCCACCTTCTGGGCGCTGCAGCAACGCAAACACGTCTATTGCGAAAAACCGCTCACCCATTCCATCCTCGAATGCCGGGTCATCGCGGACGCGGCGGCGCG